>JAJFIT010000118.1 GCA_021774775.1 Alphaproteobacteria bacterium
TCAGCTGAAATGGACGCCCCGTTAATTTATAATAATCATCATACATGCGATGTTATCCCGTCCTCGCCCCGAATATCATGCAAAACACATGTGTGCATCAGTATGGAATAGCTAGGCCCCCAACACTTGGCAAGAACAAACATATTGGTGAACAATGCCTTACCTTCAATACCATCCGCAGTTATTTGCTCTCCTGGCGCCGAAGAATAAGCTTAACGTCAAGGGCTTTATGTCGAAATTCCATCGTCACAGAAAGGTTGCATCCTAACAATTGATAAAGCCCCCTGTTCAATAATTTAAAACACTCAGGAGTTAATATGTCTTGCTAAAACGGCTAGCAGAGACATAATTTTATTTTTCTTCTATAAAACTGACGGCAAATTTACAGGCCGGACTATATACAATACTGGGTGTACTGGGAATGAATACCTGATGTTACGTCAAATTATTACACCTGCATTGTGGGCAATTGCACTATTGGCTGCAGCCCTCGGAGGTACTTTAGCCTTTTTGGCCAACCGTATGGATGCAGAAAGCATCGTCGATGAAACTCTACTACTTGATGCCGAATTGGCCACAAAACAACAATATCTGGAACAACTGACGCAGGATAATGCCGAATGGGACGAAACCTACACCAAAACTGTACTTTCGTTTGACGAAGTCTGGTTCGGCACCACCATAGGTACCCTGGTCAATACTATTTCTGATATTGATGCTGTTTTCTTGATCCAGACTGGCGGTCGCCTGCTCTATAGTAAATACGCCAACAAGGACGACAGCTTAAGCCAACATGATTATAGTCACCTGGTCAGGTCTCTACAGCGTAATCTGACCCTTCGCCTTAATGCAGCACATACACTGCGAGGGTATATCTCTTTTGATGGAGGGGTTTATCTTGTCGGTGCCAGTACCGTTTGGCCTGAGGGCGAAACGTTGATTGAGCAAGCAACCCGCGACCGCCAACGGAACATGCTGGTGATACTTGAAAAACTCGATCCTTCAAAGCTTTCTGTAATTGGGGGAAAACTGAAACTTGATACCCTGACCCTAACGAAGGATATTGATCTGGACAGGGTTCATCATCCTTTGGGCGCCAGTGGTTACCTGACTTGGAAGCCCAAAACGCCAGGCGCAGACTTCCTCGCTGATCTGGCCGTTCCCGTATTTCTGTTTACCCTGTCAATATTAATTATTTTGGCCCTATTTTGGCGGCGCGTAGACAGGTTGGTTCGCCTGCTCCAGCGGACTGACCAGACAAAATCAATTTTCTTATCGGCTGTGGGGCACGAGTTGAAAACGCCGCTCAATGGTATCACAAGCGGCATCGCGTTGATGCACAAAACGGATTTGCCAACGGCCCAAAAAGCGTATCTGGATACAATTGAGCGGTCTTCTCGGGAACTTGCTGTCAAAGTTACCCAGATTTTAGATTATACCCGCCTGGAAACGTCAGAACTAGAACTGGAAACTGTATATTTTGATCTGCGGACTTTACTGGAGGATGTTGTTAATGACGCGCGCCTCGGGCAGCATGATGCCGGGTCACCACTTGCACTCCATATTCCTGCAAATTGCCCAACAAAGGTAATTGGTGATTCCAACCGGATAAAACAGATTGTAACCATCATCTTATCAGAAACATTAGGCGCTATCGGTCGGGGTACAATCAGCCTTGCTTTAACCGCTCAGACACCTGATGCAAAAAGTACCAATTTCCGCCTGGTTGCATCAACAACGGGCGTGAGCAGTTTCCTTTCTCCGCTTGCTTATAAAAAATTTACAGACCGCTCTCATACAGGGGATGGAACATTATCGTGGAATCTGGCTACCGCACGGTATCTTGCCGAGGCCATGGGCGGCAATCTTTCAATAGTGGAGGATCCACAAGGCAGACAACAAATCCACGTTCACTTTGTGCTTGGCTCGCAGGCACAATCACAAGTGGACATTGCCCAGTTAAGCTGCACAGGCAAGCGAACATTAATTGTTCACGACGAAAGCGGAGACCATTCAGTGCTCGGCGACTATCTCTCCGACATTGGTTTTACGGTAGAGTATGCCGAAAATGAGCAAACGACGATTACCATTCTCAAAAACGCCGCCAAAGCCCGGTATCTGGTCTTTGTCGGTGAAATCATTGGAACGGAAAACGGCGCCGCCGTTGCCCGCAACATCATTCAGGCGCTTGGCGAACAAGAAATTGACCTTGTTCTGATGGCATACGATCTTCAAGCCTATAACGCCTCGGCGCTCCAAGGCTTGGAAGCAGCAAGCCTGCTGCACCGCCCTGTTACGCTCGACAGTTTGCTTCAATTGGTCAAGGGCTTCTATGACCCCTCCACTCCACCGCAACATAACGAAATCCTTGATGGTCAATATCTGGGTGTGGAGAGCAAGCATAAATCACTTGAAGGTCTGTCCATCCTGATCGTTGAAGACAATCCCGTCAGCCTCAACTTGCTCTGCAAAATAGTATCCGGGTGGCACTGTCGTGTTACCAGCGCAACTGACGGCGATGAAGCTGTCAAGGCGGCAGAAAACAATTCTTTTGACTGTATTTTGATGGATTACCATATGCCCCGCATGAACGGCGCTACCGCTACCCGAAAGATTCGGGAATTGGGACTAGTGATGCCTGTCCTCGTGATCAGCGCTGCCTCTGACGAGAGAGATATCGACGATTGTATGGGTGCTGGTGCAACAACTTTTATCGCAAAACCAATTGCAACCCCAATGCTGAAGCAAAAGATTATTCAAGAAATTGCAAGGCAAAACGATGCGTAAAATGAACATCGTTTGGTCTGATCATTGTAGTCAAAAGTAAACTTCGAAATACGCCAACGCTTCGATTGCAGACGATTTCAGACAGACACCAATCGCCCTTTGAGTTAGCTGTCTAACATTTACCATAGCTTGGACCCTCGACAATCGTACCCCAAGCTGCGGTAGACGAACAATCTTCCAATATTTACGTCGCTTAAAACGATGTCAGTCATTTCACCGGGCACAGCACAGCCTGAAGGAAGGCGACAATTCTGTCGATAATTTACATCTTGGAAAAGATGGCTGGGGCGGCAGGATTCGAACCTGCGAATGCCGATACCAAAAACCGGTGCCTTACCACTTGGCGACGCCCCACCATAAGGTGTGGCGCGGTTTGTAAAGAAACTGGCCCACCCTGTAAAGCTATTTCTTGGCCCGCTGCGGCAAAAGTGCGGCAGCGGGTCATGGGTCCGCTGTTATAGCTGGAAAACACTGTCCATCCAGCAATTTACAGATTGCTGCAAAGCCCATCTATCCACCGATTAAATCGGCCATCACCCACCAATCGGAGTTAAATTCTCTCGCCCGGCGCGCGACAGATTCGGCAGCAGCTTTATCATGGTACAGTGCAAACACCGACGCGCCGCTACCCGACATGCGAACCAATTCATTTTGGGTATTGAGCCGAAGGAATCGTTCGACCTCCATAATTTCAGGACACACCTGAACCGCCGGATCCTGCAAACTATTGCTGGTCAACACATCCAGCATGGATATGTCGGAAACGACCTTATCCAGATCAGTGATCGTCACATCAAATGGCGGCAAGCTGCGCTTGTCCCTGAATGCCCGGAAACCCGCAAAAACCTCGGGCGTTGAAACCGCCTTACCGGGGTTGATTATGACAATGCCCGCAGACCATGGAAGCTCAACCTGCTCTCGTTTTTCGCCGATTCCGCGCACAATCTGCGCCCCCCTGCTAAGGCAGGCAGGAACATCTGCACCCAAACCAACCGCGAGCGCGGCAAGCTCCTCGTCGCTCAAGTTGATTTTCCACAGGGCATTCAGTCCAATAAGTGTAGCAGCAGCATCGGCTGAACCACCGCCAAGGCCCGACGCTACCGGCAGGTTTTTCTCCAGCTCGATAACAGCACCGAGGCTAACACCAGCATGCTCCGCCAGTGCCCTGGCCGCCTTCATAACAAGGTTACTTTCGGGGTTTTCTGTCGCTAAAACTTCTGAAAACGGGCCAGAAACGCTAAATTTCAGAGTTTCAGACGGCAAAAACCGAATCAAATCGCCCTTTTTGGTAAAGGAAAACAGACTTTCCAGAAAATGATAGCCGTCATCGCGGCGCCCGGTGATGTGCAAAAACAAGTTTATTTTTGCCGGCGCTCTAACGAACAGGCTACCGTCGGGTCCAGATTGAACTCGATTTTCAAGGGTTTTTTCCGGGTTGTTTTCGGGGCTGCTTTTCATGCCTAGGATTCCTCCGGCAAGCCCATATCGAGTTTATCGATCAATTGGGCCAACTCGTCGCCCTCGGCTTTGTTATCGATCGCATGTTGCCATTGAAAGCGGGCCTCAATGCGCCTTCCAACCCGCCAATAGGCATCACCCAAATGATGATTGATGGTCACATCGTCAGGTTCCATCCGCACTGCCTTTTCCAGCAGCTTGACCGCCTCGCCAAAGTCACCGGTCAGAAAATTAACCCAGCCCAGACTATCAACAATGAAGCCGTCTTCCGGGCGCTGGGCTACGGCTTGCTCGATCAACCCTTTGGCTTGGGTTACATTCATACCGCGGTCAATCCAACTGTACCCTAAGTAATTGAGAACACTTGGTTCACTCGGGCTTAACTCCAGAGAGCGCAGGAAATCTTCTTCTGCTTTTGGCCAATTGTCCAACTGCTCATGGCAAACCGCGCGCGCGAAATAGGCAAACCAGTCCGGACGGGCGGCGCGATTGTTCAGGTCAATTGCCTGAGTATAATAAAGTATTGCTTCAGGAAATTCCTCGCGCTCGCGCATAATGTCGCCCAGCGAAGTCAAATAAGACGGGTTGTTTGGATTGTCACGCAGCGCGTTCCTCAGCATGTCTTCCGCCTCGCCGGTGCGGTCCGCACGCCGCAGCGCATTGATAAGACGCTCGTCAGCGGCAGGCCGCAACAAGCTGGACGCAGGCACAGATGCATATACTTGCGCAGCCGCATGCGGATTGTCCATCTGGTCCATCAAATTGCCGAGCATAAAATATATATCCGCCACTTCAGGTGTCAGATAAGACGCAATGCGCAGGTAAATAACTGCGGCTTGCGGCGAACTGCCACGAGAGAACTCTCCCGCCAGGCGGTTGAACATTCCACCAACAGCACCGCGAGGGCTGGCGCTTGTCTGGCTTGGGCTCCGGCCAGCCGCAATCAGTCTGCCCTCGCGCAGCAGGAAACGGTTGTTATCAAAACGCTTGGCCTGCTTGCCCATAAAACTGCGCGCTTCGGCAATGCGCCCGGTGCGCGCCAGCATGTGCGCATAGGAAACAAATGGCTGCAGCGAGACCGGCTTTGCGGCATTGGCCAACAACAAATACTGTTCCTGCGCCAGCTCGTAATTCTGCAGATGATCGAGCATGTAGGCACGGTGCTCTTCTGCGATGGGCTTAAGCCGCCCGTCCACCATCATCGGCGACAATGACTGTTCCGCCGCGGCAAAGTCACCTTCAGCCACATGGCTCCAGGCCTCCAACAGCGGTGACATAAGTCCGCCAAACCCCGCCATTTCAGCCCGCGCCAGCCGCACTCTTACTTCCGGCCAATCGCCGCGTTTAAACGCTTCCAATACGTAGAGAATTGACACCAGGTCATCGGCTCGCGTCTCGTCGCTCGCGGTCGCCACATCCACAGCGATAGCGGCAGCCCCGTCTACCTGGCCTGCATATAACAACTGGAAAAAAGCCTTATCGGCGACAAACTTGCTGTCCGGGTCAACTTTTAACGCTTGCAAATAATAACGGGCCGATGCGTCAAATTCGGAATCGTTCTGGGCCAGGGTCGCCGCGACGAAGGAACCATATTGACTGCCTGCAGTTTCAACGCTGGCGAACTCGCTTCGCAGCTGATCTGTGACAGGCGCATAACCGCCGCCGTCTGACACAGACGCACAGCCAGCCACCAAAGCGGCGAGCGGTATATATCTAAAAAACGGCGCCATGAATGGCTTCCTCAACTAACAACAAATTATCGCCGAACTATATCACATATTTGGATAGTTTGGTCCACCGCCGCCTTCAGGAACCACCCAGTTAATATTTTGGGTAACATCCTTGATATCACAGGTTTTACAGTGAACGCAGTTTTGCGCATTAATTTGCAATTGCTGGTCGGCACCCTCGCCGACAAATTCATAGACCCCAGCCGGGCAAAAACGCTGTTCCGGTCCAGCATAATTGGCCAGGTTAACTGTCACCGGCACCGCTGCATCTTTCAGGATCAGGTGAACCGGCTGGTCTTCTTCATGGTTGGTGCTGGACAGAAACACCGATGTCAGCTTGTCGAACGAAAAGACACCGTCGGGCTTGGGGTAGTCAATCGGTTGGGCATCTGCCGCCTTTTTGGTTGCCTCATTGTCCCTGTGCTGGTGCTTCAACGTCGGCATAAGGCCACCCAAACCAACCGTGTTCATCCACATGTCAAACCCGGAATAAAGCGTGCCAATTTTAACGCCGAACTTACTGAGCGCCGGGCGGGCATTGCGAACTTTATACAAGTCTTTGTATATCCAGCTGTCCTTGAAGGCCTGCTCGTAGCTGGCCAGTTCAACGTCGCCGTTCGAGCCCGCCGCAATGGCTTCAAAAGCGCTTTCTGCCGCTAACATGCCAGACTTCATGGCGTTGTGGCTGCCCTTGATGCGCGGCACATTAACAAAGCCTGCCGCACAGCCAACCAGCACGCCGCCCGGGAAGTAAAGCTTGGGCACCGACTGCAGCCCACCTTCGTTAATTGCCCGAGCGCCGTAGGACACACGGCGACCGCCTTCCAAAATCTCGCGCACCGCCGGATGGGTTTTATAGCGCTGCATTTCGTCAAACGGTGACAAATACGGGTTTTCATAATCCAGCGTGACCACAAAACCGATGGCAACCTGGTTGTTTTCCTGATGATAAATAAACCCACCGCCTGCGGTGTCATTGTCCAGCGGCCAACCCTGCGAGTGGATCACTCTGCCCGGCACATGTTTGGCCGGGTCAATGTCCCATAACTCTTTGATACCAATACCGTATGTCTGATATTGGCAATTGTCTCTCAGCGAAAATTTCTCTTCCAGTTGCTTGGAAAGCGAGCCACGGCAGCCTTCGGCAAAAAAGGTATATTTCGCGTGAAGCTCCATGCCCGGCTCATGGCTGGGCTTGGGCTCACCGTCGCGGCCAATGCCCATATCGCCGGTGGCGACACCTTTGACACGACCGTCTTCGTGAAACAAAACCTCTGCGCCAGCAAAGCCCGGGTATATTTCAACGCCCATGGCTTCCGCCTGCTCGCCCAGCCAGCGTGTCAGGTTGCCCAGCGACATTGTATACATGCCCTTGTTCGACAGTAGCGGCGGCATAATAAAATGCGGCAGCGATTTTTTGCCAGTTTCGCTCAAAACCCAGTGCTGATTATCGGTCACAGGCGTATTAAGCGGCGCGCCTTTGTCTTTCCAGTTCGGGATCAGTTCGTCAAGCGCTAGCGGATCAACGACAGCGCCCGACAGGATGTGCGCACCAATTTCAGAGCCCTTTTCGATCACGCAGACCGTCAGGTCCCGGCTTTTTTCTTCTGCCAACTGCATCAAACGGATCGCCGCTGACAAGCCTGCTGGACCGCCCCCAACAATAACCACGTCAAAATCCATGGATTCTCGTTCCATGTGAAGCTCCTTATTCATACGCTGGTGCGGCGATAGCCACCGTCACCCAAAACTTGCCATTCCTGTGCCCTAAACTGGGTCAACAGCTTGCAATTTCAAGTCTTATGCCCTTGCCGTGGGTAAACGTCAAACACTTGAAAGCAGCTATGTTACCGTGACTATACAACTTGAAAATCAGCCATGTTTATTTTTCGCCAGATTTTTAATGCATTTTTACCCTATTGACCGCTATTATCAGGGCCAGAAGGACAATAAACTGACAATGACAGCAGAACAGACAAAAACGCCAAGTTTAGCGTCGGACGTAGCGCAAGACCCGGCATCACTATTGGCGTGGCAGATGACAATGGGCGCTGACGAGGCCATCGGCGACGAACCGGTTGACCGCTTTGTCGCTGCGCCGCAGCCGGTTGCGGCACCCAATGTAGCCGCGCGAAACGCAGCCGACACAAAAGTCCCAACCAACAACGGCCCACGACCCGTTGTTGCCCAACCTGTGCAATCAATCGCGGGGGCGAGCAGCGAAAAAGCCACCGAGCTTGCCGCCGCAGCAGCAACATTAGATGAACTGAAGGCCGCAATGAGCAGATTTGATGGCGGCCTGCTGAAACGATCCGCTAAAAACCTGGTTTTTGCCGGCGGCACGGTCGGTGCACCTGTGATGGTTATCGGGGAAGCGCCCGGCGCTGAAGACGACCGGCAAGGCAAGCCGTTTGTTGGTGCGTCTGGCCAGTTGCTGGATAAAATGCTGGTTGCGGCAGGTTTCAGCCGTGACACCAATGTTTATCTGACCACCCTGTTGCCGTGGCGACCGCTGGGTGGCAGCCGAAAGCCTGATCCAGCTGTTGCTGGCATGTGCCTTCCCTTCGTCCAGCGCCATATCGAGCTTGCAAAACCGAAAATGATTATATTGCTGGGCGCAGTTCCTGCCAAGGCGTTGTTGGAAACCACTGACGGTATCACCCGCCTGCGCGGCAAATGGAAAACCATTAGCCTGGGCGGCAACGACACACCGTGCCTGCCGATTTACAACCCGGACTATTTGATGCGCCAACCGCACCTGAAAGGATTGGCATGGCGCGACTTGCTAGCGGCAAAACAGAAGTTTATCGAGGTGACGGCGTGAGGCAGTCATTGATGATATATGCTGTACTGACAGCGATATTCACCGTTGCCGTGACGGTGAAACCAGCAGCTGCACAGGAACGAACCGAACCAACACCGTCTGTTTCAATTCCTCAAATACTGTCCGATGCTGACATCAAACGCTACCAGCGCATCTTTGAGCTGCAGCAACAGGCGCAGTGGAAGCAAGCTGACAAGATGATCAAGCGCGTTGAGAACCCGATTTTGATGGGCCACATCCGGTTCGAACGCTTGATGCATCCCACTGGTTACCGCAGTAAATACAGTGAACTGGCCGCCTGGATGAAACGCCATGCAGACCAGCCCAACGCCTGGCGAGTATACCGACTGGCCAAAAGACGGCAGGGCAAGGCCCGCGCGCCGCACTCACCTGCGAAAACCAGATATCCGGGCGTAACCGGCCAGTCTGCGCTGCCAAAGCCTACCCTGCCGCGTCGCAGCCGATTGGAAGCCAAAGCTGTGACCACCTTTTTTGCCAACGTTCGAAAATATGTTCGGGGCGGCAACCCGGCCCGGGCTGAAAAACGCTATTGGGCGATGGACGCGCGCGGGCTGTTGGTGCCGCACGAAAAAACACAGGCACTGGAGCGGATCGCATCCAGCTATTATTACGAAGGCGATGATTTTCGCGCCATGAAGCTTGGCGGACTGGGTGCCAACCTGTCGCGCGAAATTGTGCCGCAGGTGGACTGGATCGCCGCACTGGCAAACTGGCGGCGCGATGATATGGATGCGGCCTACAGACATTTTGAAGCCCTTTCAGGCGCGGAACGCGCAGGCCCGTGGCTATCATCAGCGGGGTCGTTCTGGGCCGCACGCGCAGCCCT
>JAJFIT010000119.1 GCA_021774775.1 Alphaproteobacteria bacterium
CAGCGATAACGCAGATGTTTTCAACGGCGGTGCTGGCAACGACATCTTTTTTGGCGGCTCGGGTGATGACAATATAACCGGAGACGGCGACGATGACGAACTGTTTGGCGGCGCGGGTAATGACACGCTGGACGGCGGGGCGGGCGCAGACAGCCTGTTTGGTGGTGGCGGTGATGACCTGATCACTACGGGCGCGGGTGCAGACGCGCTGTTCTTCGCCAATAATCACGGCGATGACACCGTCACCGATTTTAACACCAGTGAAGACACGCTTTTTCTTACCAACACAGTGACCGATTTCACCGACCTGACCAGTGTGCAATCGGCGGCGACCGAAACCACTGTCGGCGGCACGGCAGGCCTGTTGATTGACACCGGCGGCGGCAACAGTGTGTTTCTGCAGGGGCTTACATCCAGCGATCTGAGCGCAAGCAACCTCAGCTTATAGTCTGCCGAGCACCGACGCTTGCGGATTATCGCAACCATGGTGTGTTGGCGCAAATACGCCCCTCACACCGGTAATCCGCTCGTCAAAACGGCGTACTGATGCACCACGGCAAAAACTGTGGTACATTGCCATCGTCTAATTTTTTTTGGGCTTATTTCGGGGAATAGCTGTGAAGCAAATGCAAGGACTGGACGCGGCCTTTGTCGCGATGGAACAACCGGTTGCACCGGTTCATATCGGCTCGACAGCGATTTACGATCCGTCAACGGCACCGGGCGGCTTTGTCCGTTACAAGGATATCCTTTCCTACATTGGTGACCGCCTTCATTTGTCGGAAACCATGCGCCAAAAAATGGTGAAGGTTCCTTTTGGCATTGATTACCCTTACTGGGTCGAAGACATAAATTTCGATCTTGAGTTTCATGTGCGCCACGTTGCGCTGCCCAAGCCTGGCGATTGGCGGCAGCTTTGCATCCAGGCAGCGCGTATTTTTGCCCGCCCGCTTGACCTGACCCGTCCGCCCTGGGAAATCACAATTGTCGAAGGTCTGGACAATGTGGAAGGCATCCCCGAAGGCTCTTATGCTATGATCACCAAGGTGCACCATGCCGCGATCGACGGCGCGTCGGGTGTTGATATGATGAAGGCGCTGCATACGTTGACCGCTGATGCAGAGCCGCCAACCGGGAAAGACGAATGGCGCCCTGAATCGGACCCTAGCCAGATCGGCATGTTCATGCGCGGTTATGCGCGCAGTCTGTCTAACCCGTTTCGCCAGCTGAATGCACTGCGGCGCAGTGCGCCCGGCATGATGAAGGCCGCTGGCCGAATGATGAAAGGCGAGATTGATGTCAATGCCCTGATGAAGGCACCAAAAACCCGCTTTAATGGCACGGTTTCCCCGCACCGCATGTTTGATGCGCGCACCTTCAGGATGGATGACATAAATAAAATGCGCAGCCTTTCGGAAGGGTCAAAGCTGAACGATGTGATGCTGTCAATCGTTGGTGGTGCCATGCGGCGCTATTTGAAGTCGAAGCGCGAGCTGCCGGAAGAGACAGTGACCGCGATGGCACCCATTTCGGTGCGCACTGAAGGCGAGCAAAATACCATGGGCAATCAGGTGGCGGCGATGTTTGTGCCTTTGGGTTCTCATATAGAATCTGCAGCCGAGCGCATGAAATATGTGCACGCAGAAACCGGCAGAGCCAAAGGACTGACAGAAACACTGGGCGCCAGAGATATGGCCGAAATGGCAAAACTGTCGCCCGCGCCGGTGATGAATATTGGCTCGATGCTATACACCCGCCTCAAGCTGGCTGACCGCATGAAGCCCTTTATCAACACTGTTGTAACCAACGTGCCCGGACCACCGATCCCGATCTATTCGGCAGGGGCTCAGTTGGTTGCGAACTATGGCATGCTGTGTCTGGTTGATGGTGTGCGCCTTGGTCATATCGTTCAAAGTTATATGGGGCAGATAGCACTGAGTTTCACGGCGGACCGCAATGCAGTGCCCGACCCGGATTTTTACGCTGAATGCATGCAAAAAAGCTTTGACGACCATATGAAAGCGACGCTGGCACTAAAAACGCCGGCATCAACGGGCAAAACCAGGGCCAAGTCCAAGCCAAAAACCGCTACGGCCAAGCAGGCACCGGATCAAAGCCTTCATTGATGATTTGGGACTGTTCGGGAGAATTAGGCCCTTTGGCCAGCGGTTTTATAGCAGCGATATAGTGGTCTTTGGGAGGGATTACTTTCTTTAGATCAAAAGCGTCCTATATCGATTGGTATCAGGAGGCACCCAATGCGACCAAACCGGGCCATGAATATTCGTCTTATGGCGGCGATGTTCAGCGAAAGCAGGGCAATTTTTGAATTCAACGCATTTTATTCCATGCGTTTGTTGATGCGAGGCTTTCCCAAAGGCGACGGCCATCCGGTTCTGTTTCTGCCCGGTTTTATGGCCAGCGACTTTTCCACGCGACCCATGCGGCGCTTGTTTAAGGACCTTGGCTATACGTCTTCCGGTTGGGATTTGGGGCGCAATGTTATTGTAAACGAGGAACGCGAGGCGGACATGCAGGCCCTGTTGCGGCAATTTAGCCGCTCGCATGGGCGCAAAGTGTCGATCGTTGGCTGGAGCCTTGGGGGCGTATTTGCGCGCGAAATCGCTAAAGTTCATCCTGAATGTGTTCGCCAGGTTATTTCCCTCGGCAGTCCGATTTCAGGCGAGATTGTGCGAGACCCGGTTCATCAGGCTTACAAGTCTGTCAACGGCGAACCGACCGACAAGGACCGGGCAAGGTTTCGGTCGCTCGGCGACGCGCCGCCTGTACCGACTACGTCAATTTACTCCAGAACAGACTCCATTGTTCCATGGCGGCGGTCGGTACAAAAAAAGGGTGGCCAGACAGAAAATATTGAGGTTCCTGCCAGCCATCTGGGGTTGGGCGTTAACCCGCTTGTAATGTATGCAATTGCCGACAGGTTGGCCCAGCCCGAGGGTGGCTGGAAGCCTTTCGACAGCCGGGGCGCGAAGCGTATTTTCTACAGATAGACATCTGGCCTGTTGATCGACATCGGCGGTAACAGAAACCACAGTTGGCGACACTTCGGGCTTGTTGATTAATGCCGGCGGCGCAATTAGGGCGGCGGAATTAGCTTGCTCCCGCAAGGGCTTTCGACCACCGACATCAGTGCGGGTAATTTGATGCTATAGAAAATCAACCTAATCGCGTACTTCACACCTATAACTCGTTCATATTGATAACATTTTTTTAACTAGTCAGTTGTAGGCTGATAGCCAGTTCACACACGTAAGATGCCGACGGGACATTGATCGTACTAAAGGGGCAACGATCAGTCGGCGGTTCCTGAAAGACACATGGGGGTCTTATGCAGGGAATAAAATTATGTTTGAAGGATTTTTAGGCAAAGCAAAAGCCGAGCCGGCCGACACAAACGCCACCACAGCAATCTCGTCTGGTAGCGTTAAGTTTGCGACAGCGGAAATGGAACACATTCTGGCGGCGCTGGATCGGTCGCAGGCCGTTATTCAGTTCGATGTAACCGGAAAAATTCTGACCGCGAATAACAACTTTCTCAACGCGATGGGCTACAGCCTGGGTGAAATTCAGGGCAAACATCACAGTATGTTTGTTGCACCTGGCGTCGCGGAAACTGCTGAATATAAAGGCTTTTGGGATGGGCTGCGCAGTGGAACATTTCAGGCCGCCGAATATAAACGTATTGCCAAAGGCGGTAAGGAAATTTGGATTCAGGCCTCCTATAATCCCATCGTGGATAAGCAGGGTACTGTGGTCAAAGTCGTTAAATATGCGACCGATATAACCCAACAGATTCTCAAAAATGCCGACTTTAGTGGGCAGATTGACGCAATCAATAAAGTACAGGCAGTTATCGAGTTCGAGCTGGACGGCACAATTATTGACGCCAATGATAATTTTCTCGGCGCTATTGGATACCGCCTCGAAGAAATTAAGGGCAAACACCATAGTCTGTTTGTGGAGCCGGGCTATGCTCAGGGCCGCGAATATAAACAGTTTTGGGCGGATTTGGCCGAAGGAAAATTCCAAGCGGGACAGTACAAACGGCTCGGCAAAGGCGGCAAGGAGATTTGGATTCAGGCGTCATACAACCCGATTTTTGACCCAGATGGCAAGCCGTTTAAAGTGGTGAAATACGCAACCGATATTACCGCACAAACTATTCAAAACGCTGACTTCAGCGGCCAGCTGGAAGCCATCAACAAGGCTCAGGCGGTGATTGAGTTTGATTTGAACGGCAATATTCTGGACGCCAATGAAAACTTTACATCCACGGTTGGCTATTCGCTGGGCGAAATAAAAGGCAAGCACCACAGCATGTTTGCAGAGCCTGATTTTGCCCGCAGCGCCGAATATGCTGAGTTCTGGAAGAAATTGGCGCGCGGCGAATTTGATGCTGGCGAATATAAGCGTATTGGTAAAGGTGGCAGGGAAGTCTGGATTCAGGCGTCCTACAATCCGATTTTCGACCCGGACGGCAAGCCGTTCAAAGTGGTGAAATATGCAACAGATATCACTGATCAGGTAAACAAACGCGATGAAGAACAGCGCGTGGGAGCCCTGGTTGACGACAATCTGGAGAAAATTCTTTCCGCTGTCGGCGATGCCAGTGGCCAGGCCACCAATGCAGCCACAGCCTCAGGTCAAACCTCCGCAACGGTTCAGTCGGTAGCGTCTGCCGCCGAGGAGTTCCAGTCGTCGGCGCAGGAGATTGCCCGCAGCATGGAATTGTCGCGCTCTGAGGTAACAACGGCCATGGACGAAGCCACCAACGCTGATCAGTCGACCAAACAGCTGACTGACGGCGCGATGGCGATGAATAATATTGTCGAGGTGATCAACGATATCGCAGGTCAGATTAATTTGCTGGCACTTAATGCAACCATCGAATCTGCCCGTGCAGGCGACGCTGGAAAAGGCTTTGCAGTTGTGGCAAGCGAAGTTAAGTCACTGGCAAATCAGGTCGCCAACGCGACGACCCAGATTTCCACCGAAATTTCCAGCATGCAGACCATCAGTAATGATGTGGTTGAACGCCTGTCCAGCATAAAGAATGCGGTCGTTGCTGTGGAATCAAGCGTAACCTCGGTGGCTGGAGCGGTTGAGGAGCAGTCAGCGACTACACAGGAAATTACCACCAGTATGCAGGCTGCTGCGACGGCAGTTGAGGAAATCAACACTGGTCTGGGGTCGATTTCGGAAGCAATCGTTAGCGCCAATCAATTTGCTCAGGAAGGCACCGATCTATATCGCAGCATCAGGGTCGCCTGACCATAAACCAAAAAATGAAAGAAAAACGCTCCCTTGTTCAAGGGGGGCGTTTTTTTTATAGTGCGCTGCAGTGGCAGGACGCGCCGTCGGATCGCACGGGCCAGCTGCCTTTTCGGATTGTCGTTATCAGATACTGTCAAGTTGGAGCATAGGCATGGCGATCAAACGCATTTGGCACGGGTGGACAACACCTGAAAATGCAGACGGGTATGAGGCAACTGTGCGCCGTGTGGTCGAGCCCGGAATTGACGGGTTGGATATCGAAGGCTATCGAGGCCTTGAGCTGTTACGCGGTGTGGAAGTGGCCGATATCGACGGCCAAAGCGAAGTTCAATTCCTGACAATTTTGACCTTTGACAGTTTGGATAACATCATCGAATTTCAGGGGAGCGATTATACCAAAGCGCATGTGCCCGAGGAGGCGCAGCATTTTTTAAAACGCTGGGACAGTCACGCCGTTCATTATGAAGTA
>JAJFIT010000120.1 GCA_021774775.1 Alphaproteobacteria bacterium
AAAAGCTTTTGTTCTTCAACTTTATAGTCGTCCAACAGGGACATACGTTACGCTTCCTCTATATAAACGCTTACTAAATGATTCCCGCTTTTACAGGATAATCTGCAAAATTGGAAAACAAAAGTAAATCAAACGAGTGTAACAGGTTCATTATCCGAACCAGCTTTATATATACAAAAAAGGCGGCCCAAAGGCCGCCTTTTCATAATCTTTAAGCATCTTAAGGCTTATTAGGTAATGCCTGAAGTGCTGGCTGTCGCCAAATCACCGAGCGTAACACCTTGCAAGAAGATTGTGCCGCCGCCGTTGATATCGATCAAGACACCAGATACACCGCCCTGAGTTGTTTCGTCAGCAGAACCAACCAGATCAGCACCACTCGCGACATCAACTGTCAGAATGTCGTTAGCTACATCGAAGTCGGTAACAACATTCGCGCCGCCGTTAGCCGCAAACCTGAAGGTATCAGCACCATCGCCGCCGGTAATCGTATCGTTACCAAGTCCAGCAGTAATGTCATCAATGCCGTCACCACCAACGAGGCTATCGTTACCGGTGCCACCATCGATGTCATCGTTACCAGCGCCACCGTCGATAGTGTCGTTACCGGCACCACCAACAAGACCTGTACTTGTGTTGTCGTCACCGTCGTTGCCTTTAATGTCATCATTACCGGCACCGCCAGTAATCACGTCACTACCGTCACCACCGCGAAGCGAGCTATCATTAGCGCCCGAAGTAATAACGTCGTTACCATCGCCACCCCAAATAGTGTCATTACCAGAACCGGCACTTTCGTTAATGGTATCGTTACCAGCACCACCGAAGATATCATCGTTACCAGCGCCGCCTACGTTAGCAGTATTTTCAGCACCGCCGCCCATGAAGATCACATCATCACCGGCACCGCCTTGAATGATATCAACACCAGTATCGCTACCACCGTAGATGGTGTCGTTACCTTCGTTACCGTTAATGGTGTCTCCACCAGCACCGCCACCGAGAACATCAGCTGCGCCACTACCTTCGACACGGTCTGTGCCAGCGCCACCGAATGCAACACCACCAGTATCAAGCGACGTGCTTGTTACCGCAGCCGTACCGGCATTATTCCAGTCAGCAAGTGAAAGCGTGTCATTACCAGAACCACCAAACAGGCTATCAGCACCGTTTGCGTTAGCTGTGTTTGCAGTACCCGCACCAGCGTCAGTCTCGCCGCCCACAAGTATGTCATTACCTGCGCCACCGAAGATAATATCGTTTCCGCTACCACCAGCAACAGTGTCGTTACCGGCGTCAGTTGAACCAGCAAAGAAAATGTCGTTACCGGCTTCACCAAAGGCTTGGTCATCATTGGCGCCGCCATTTAGTGTATCAGCACCGGTGCCACCAAACAGGGTGTCATCTTCGTTGTTACCTAGAAGACGATCATCACCAGCACCGCCGGTCATGCTATCAGTACCATCAGCACCAGTCAGAGTTTCGCCGTTATCTGTAAGAGCTGCAAATGTAGTGTCCGCAGTTACAGTCAGGTTAAGCGTAACAGTCTGAACGTCACCAGTTGTACTGTTTGTCACAGTGACTGTAACAGCCTCTGTTACGTTAGCGGCTTCGTTGCTCAACGTGCTTGACGCGGTGAAAGCAAGTGTCGTCTGCGTACCAGCGACAGCCAATGTACCAGTCGTTACTGAAACATTGCCGTCTGCCGTTACTGCATTACCGTTAATTGCGGTAATTGCATATCCTGTAACACCGATAACAACTGCACCAGCAGCGCCAGTACCAGTATAGGAACCAACGTTTGTTGCAATGTTTTGCGCTGCAGAAGTTCCGCCCGCAGCCGCAGAATGCGCTTCTGCGAAGTTAAAGAGCTGTGTGCCACCATTCAAATCAATCGTGGCGTTGGTGAACTCAACAACTTCAATACCACCAACCAGAGTATCAGTACCATTTGCGTCACTTGTACCAACGCCGGTTGCTGTAGCTGTGATATTCAAATCGCCAGCAGTATTAAATTCAGCGCCCATAACCACTGTATCAGAATCACCTGTTCCAGTACCGGTGTCGTTGTAGCTATCATTACCAGCACCACCTTCGAGACGGTCACTTCCGTTACCGCCATCAAGGCTGTCTAGGCCGTTACCACCTACAAGGGTGTCATCGCCGTTACCACCAGCGAGGGTGTCGTCACCGTTGCCGCCAGAAATACTATCATCGCCGGTGCCACCGTCAATGCTGTCACTACCAGCTGACACAGTCGTACCGCTACCACCAGTAATGGTGTCATTACCAGCGCCACCGTTAATAGTGTCGTTGTTAGTAGCTGTAGCAGAACCAGTAATAGAGTCATTACCGTCACCGCCGTTAATTGTTTGAGCACCACCGGTACCGCCAGTGATAGTATCATCACCGTTGCCACCCTCGGAGAGAGTGCCAGCGCCACCACCAGAAATTACATCATTACCGGGACCACCAGAAAGCTGGTCGTCACCACCAGTGCCGCCATCGATAGTATCGTCATCGACCGTACCCTGAATAATATCGTTCTGACTAGAACCAAAAAACGTTGCCATAGTTTCCTCCTGAAAGAGCAACAAAATCATAAAGAGGCGCGAACGTAAGGTTTTTAGCCCCCTACACCTCTACTACCGAGAGAGTACCAATGATGTCAACTGCTTAATTACACTTAAAGGCAGTTTGATACTCAAAATAAATATCCATCAATATCTCACTTACGAGACACAACACCATCTTAGCGCCCTGATTTCAACACTCAGATTGCTCTGACATGCAATCAAAGCCTAAACATTCGCCGTTTGTGACCCGTTTGCAACACTTTGGATTAGCTTCCAGTACCGCGGAAGCAGGTCTTTGTTATTGTAGGAGCCCAAAATGGTACGGCGAGCCTCGTCTCGCAGCGGTTGGTAGTCCGTCTTTTTGTCCAGAATGTGGCACAGTTTGGCGACTTGTGCATCAACATCAAAGAAATCAACCAACAAGCCATTGTGACCGTCGGTTATCATCTCTTTTACAGGCTCAGTGTCCGACCCAACAATCAGCGCACCAGTACTCATAGCCTCCATCAACGACCATGACAGTACAAAAGGCACGGTGTAATATACATGAGCTGACGTTATCCGCATCATATCCCTAAATGTCTCCAGCGGTTGCAGCCCCGGCATATGCAGGCGGCTCATATCGAAATCAAATGTGTCCAGGGCCCATTCCTTATAGGTTTTGCCGTCGCTGCGCGCGATACCGTATGCAGCCCTGTCATTGCCCAGAACAATAGCATGCAGGTTTGGTCGCAATTTTTGCAGCTTGGAAAGCATTTCCATAAACTGTGGGAACCCGCGGTAAGGCTCCATGCCACGTGCAACATAAGTAATAACTTCGTCATCTGCTGTCAGGGTAACATCACCGATAGTTACAGACGCTTTTTGATTCGGCGAGAAAAATACAGTGTCGACACCATCATGAAGCACACTGATACGGTTACGGAAAGCAGCAGGCAGCTTGCTATGCTGAAATTTGGTGGGGCATTGGCCCCAATCCATCGCCGCCATATCCTGCAGGATCGGCGTATTCTTCATACGAATTCTTAGTTGTCCGTTGGGATCAAGGACATTGTTATTCAGGAAATCCACGTCGGCATTTTTGCTATGATAATACCATTCGTAATAGGTAAGAAGTTTACTGTCAGGGAACAGATCTCTCATGAACATATTCGCGCCCCATCCGGAATGAGCGAGAATAATATCGGGGCGAAATCCATTTTTTTGTGACGGCAGAAGGGCTTTGTAGGCCGCCTGCCCCATTATGGTAGCGCGTTCTGTATCGATTGCAGCAGGGTGAATGCCTTCTTTAGGCTCACGGTGCGGCTTGTAGTTTACCCGCTTAGGGCCAAATTGTTGCTGGTTGGTCTCCAGGGTTGCCGCGAACATCTTAACTTTTTTCTTGGGTTTAAGAAAATTCACGATCCGGCGATATTGTCCCGGAAAGTTATTGTGCATGAAAAGTATCTGCATTGAGTTACCCTGTTATTGAATTCAATCACCGCTCGTCCACGCACCTGCGGAACAACAGCTGCACCTAATCAATATTGGCAGAATTTGCAACGATCTTAATCAAAGATAAAGGGAGTGCACATTCCTATTTACTTGCTGCCCTCAAATTAGTTGACAGCCAACCTGCAACGGCTAGGGTCACAAAAATTCACCAACGACTTGGCTTCACGGCGTGAATTGAAAATACATTCTAGCTGCGATTGAGAGATTCATGGTAAATATTCTGGTTGCAGGAGGCGCTGGCTTCATCGGGTCCCATACATTGCTGGCACTGGATGCCGCTGGGCATTCTCTGGTCAGCTTTGACAATTTGAGCAACGGACACCGGGACAGTGTTATCGCTGGAAAGCTGGTGGAGGGCGACCTTCATGACGGCGACTTGCTCGATCAGGTTTTCGCCGACAACCAAATTGATGCGGTTGTTCATTTCGCGGCTTTCATTGAAGCGGGCGAAAGCGTCGTTAATCCGATGGCTTTTTATAAAAATAATATGGCCGGCAGTCTGAGCTTGATCCAGGCAATGGTTCGAGGCGGCGTGCGCAAAATCGTTTTTTCCTCCACCGCCGCCGTCTACGGCCAGCAAGACAACCAACAGCTGCTCGCGGAAACATTGCCCAAGCAACCGATCAATCCATATGGCCACAGCAAATGGATGGTTGAATGTATGCTGCGTGATGTGGCGGCTACCGGTAAACTGGATGCCATCGCCCTCAGGTATTTTAACGCTGCAGGCAGCGACCCGGAAGGTCGGCTGGGCGAACGGCACGAGCCCGAGACCCATTTGATACCGCTTGTGCTGGACGCGGCGCGCGGCGCAAGGCCCGACATCAAAATATTTGGCAATGACTATGACACGCCCGATGGCACCTGCATCCGCGACTATGTACATGTAAGCGATTTGGCATCTGCCCATGTTTTAGCAGTGGGTTCGTTGCTGGCGAGAGGCAACGACCAAACCGGTTTTTATGATGCCATGAACCTGGGCACCAGCAAGGGCCACTCGGTGCTGCAAGTGATTGAAACCGCCAAAGCGATTACCGGCATTGATTTCAACGTGGTTCAACAGCCCCGGCGGCCCGGGGACCCGGCAAGCCTGGTGGCGGACGCAAGTCGGGCACAAAGCGTTTTAGGCTGGCGGCCCGAGCGATCAGACCTTAAAACAATGATCGAAGACACATGGCGGTTTCGCCGAAACCTGAAATGATGCAGCCCGGCTTCACGTTCCAATAATAGCTCCGAGCCGTGTGAAGAGAAAATTTATGACAACAACAACCCGAACAACCCAACAAAAGATATTCATCGGCGGTTATACCAAAAGCGGCACCACGTTCGTGGGGCGCGCATTCGGGTTGTTTAACGGTGTTTATGCCAAAGGCGAGCAGGATTACTTCCGGATATTCACCAAAGGCATGCGCGAAATGGTGGTGGACTATAACGAAAATATCACCCACGTGAATAGAGAGGTCTACGATGGCCAAGGCACACTAGGGCCGCTTACACCTGACAGTTTTCGTGATTTGCACGATAAAATTTTCAAACATATCTTTTTTTCCGGTGAGCCCGTACCGGATGACTGTACAACAATCGTGGAAAAATCGCCGCGCAATATCTATTGGGTGAGTGACATTGAGGTTATCTTTCCGGACGCAATTAATATTTGTGTATACCGGGAACCCAAAGCCGTGTTCCGATCGCTGTTGCGCCACATGGCTGACCACCGTGATGAAAACTATAAAAAACCTAAATTCAAGCACCGCAGGAATATGCTCACTAAATTTTTTGAACATTGGGAACGCTATGTCAGCGTCGTAGAAAAAAAGAAACAAATCCTCAAAGTCATTCGTTACGACACTGCAGCAGCTGACCATCAGGCACTGCTGGACTTTATTGAGAAAGATATTCTAGGCCATTCGCCGGGGCTGAAATCACCAGTTGAAACATTAAGCAAAGAGCATTATCTGAATTCACTGCCAGAGGAAGCGCGGGCGAAAAGCCTGGTGCAAGTTGGCCCGCCCAAAATAACATTGGCCAAAGAAGAAATCGCGCAGATTGAGCGCCTGTGCCGGGCACCGAACATCGAATTTGATTTTTAGTCGGCAATGTATCAGACATAAAATGCACATCCTGATCACCAGCCCTATACCAACGCACCCACAGAACCACGGCAACCGTGCGCGAATCACAGCGTTATGCAGAGCGCTGCAGGCACAGGGTGCAGAAATCCATTATATATACGGCGGACTTGAACAGTTGCCTGAACAGCAAGAACTGGAAATGCGCGAAACCTGGGACCATGTTCACATCCTGCCGCCCTACCAGATCGAAGACCGAAAACAATCCCACCGCAACCATCACCTTATTGATGACTGGTATGTGGATGCCGTTACCACCCTGGCAAATCGGATCCTGGACACCTGGCACATCGACTATTGTATCGCCAACTACGTGTGGTTTTCCCGATGGCTGGACACGGCCCCGCGAGACATTCCCAAATATATAGACACCCATGACCTGTTCGGCGAACGCCACCAGCGCCTGAAAGCAAACGGCCTGCCTGCCAGCTGGTTTTCAACCACCACCAGGGAGGAAGCAAAGGGATTTGCCCGCGCTGATACGGTTATTGCCATCCAGTCACAAGAAGCTGCCCTGATGCAGGCCGCAACAGACACACCGGTGGTGACGCTTGGCCATTTCATCGAACCTGACTTTTTGCCCCAACGCCGCGTGCTCGGCGCGCTTGGAAACGGCGAGAAAATCGCCGTGGGCTATCTGGCAAGCGACAACCCAATCAACCAGCAAAGCCTGAGCGCTATGAACGGAGCGCTGGCATCACGGCCTGACTTGCTCGACCGCTTCACCTTCAAGCTGGCTGGCAGTATTTGCAGCGCGCACGTAGCGGCGAATACCCCGTTCGAGAAACTTGGTTTTGTCGATGATGCTCGCACCTTTTATGCGGCCTGCGACATTATCATTAACCCCAATATCGGCGGCACCGGCCTGAAGATAAAATCCATTGAGGCCTTGGCTTTCGGTAAAGCACTGGTAGCGACCTCCGATGCCATGGCAGGCATTGACAGCCAGCGTCCCGCCCACTGCTTGAAAGATGCCGCCGAAATTGTTGATTTTTTGGCGGCCATGGACCCCGCACAGGCGTTGGCCGACGGCGAGCGGGCCTCACGCGACATTGTGGAGAGCTATATGGTTGAGCAAGCTGCCGCCATGCAAATATTATTTCCCAAGCTTTTCAACAGAAAAGACCCGATCGGTACGGAACAGAAGGCGTGACAGCGGCCACTAAAATATTAATTGTAGGCTCGCTACCGCCAACCCGGTCTCACGCGGCGCTTTTGACCCATTCACTTGCTGCGGCTGCGGCCCAGTATGGTATCGAGGTTGTTTGCCTGATTGATGCCCTGGCACCGCCACCGGAAAGTGACTTGCCCTACACTGTGGCACGGCCTTTTGACCCGTTTATCCAATCAGGACAAGCAGGCAACTGGCCTCGTCTGTTTGTTGTTGGCTCCGGCGGTGACAGCCTGCCGGTTATCGAAACATTGCACACAGCGCCCGGCGCAGTAATCGCTGCCACCCATTCGTTGTTTGACCTCTCGCTGCCGTGGCTGCAAACAGCGCCAGACTTCCCCGAAAATCTAACCACGTGGTTATCGGAAAAATACGGCAAGCCCGGCGCGGTTGTCGCCGATGCTCTCATCAACCACCGCCGTTCATCAGATCATCTCGGGCGGGAAATCCCGGCCTATGACCTGCTGCTGCAAACCGCGACCAGCCATCTAACGCTTGGTCCGCTGCAAACAGCCCGCATGACCGACGCCGGATTTAACCCAACCCAGATAGGCACAGTGCCTGTCAAACTCCAGCATGCTGATCGCGCGACGGACAAATCACCGCTTCAAATGTTGGTCATTGGGGCTGATACAGAAACAGCAAAAACGGTGTCGCGGGGCGTGGCTTCCAGCGCCTTGACACAGCAGCTCCAACTGACTTTCAAGGACCGATATTCACCCTGTTGCCAGCAGGCCTTATTGGCGTCCGACGCCGTGGCAATTCTGGACGGCCACGACAGCGCTGCATGCCCCTATTTTGAACTGGCCGCATTCAATGGCATTCCTTTGATTACTGCTGGGCAGCCATGGACAAGCCTGCTGCCCCACGGCGCGCATATCGCGCTGGACCATCCTGTCAGCAGGGCTTCGCTGCTGCATGCCATCGCTGCGATGGGCACCGTCGACGGATTATTGTCTGGGCTTGAACAGGGTCTGAAGGCTCTTTGTTCGGACCAACAACAGCCTGAGGCATGGATGGCAATATTGTTAAGCGCAGCCGCTACTTCTACGCCGGTGGATTTAGCGAAGGTTTATCCTCTGCCACAGGTGTCAGCGCCGATGCTTCACGTGAAACCATCGTCGCCTAACGGCGATGATCCAAGCGGGGTATTTGCCCTGATCGGCGCGGTGCCATCTCCGCATATTTTGCAACAATTTTATCCTGACCTTGACGCCGGTGCCTGCCCTCGGTTCATGACCCCCAATATTGCCCTTACGGCGGCAGATTTCATGCAGATACCGGCTGCACAACTGCAAGACCGTATGGGGTTTGAAGCGCCTTTGATCGTTGCGGAACAAACCACTCCCGGGGCTGAATTCGGCGGCAGGAAATTACGCCGCTGGACCGAGGTGCAACCGGGCCTGCGCCGGGCAAAAGAAGCGCTGACATTCGGCTGTGCCGTCCCCGGTGCAACACAAGCCCCGACGTCAGAAGCGTCGGCAAGCTGGCCTCTTATCACCGCACCCCAAGATACCACAAGTCCGGCAGTTACCTCGTCGTTCGACGTCGAATCAGGCGTTTACTGGTCATATGACCCTGTCCGCGGTGCACTAAACTGTATGCTGTTAACCGGGGGTGCCGGGCATCTGGAGTTTCAAACCTCGGGCAAAACATCTTTTGTTGTCACCAATCTATCCTCTACCCAAATAGTAAGCAGCCAGGAAAATGGGCGATTTACCATTTGCACGGACGGGCTTGGCTTGTTCAAAGTTGCAATTCTGCCATCGGGTGAGAATAATGAAAATGACATGCTAAAAAGGCTTGCTCAAGACAGCCTGCATCTGAAATGGTCTTTCCTGTGAGCAAGAAAACGAACATAGATGCCAATGCGGCGGACGCAGACGCGCAGGTCGAGGACATGCCAACTGCGCAGGAGGGCGGGTTTCGCACACCCGAGCCGCGTTTCCCCAAAGCTGCGGTGGATTATGTCGATTCTTTACTGGAAATTCAGCGCCAGCGGTTTGACCGGGAAAGCGCCATTTTGCAAGCGGCGACGGCGGCAGAAAACGTCGATTTGCGGGGGTATGTCTCCCACCCGAAATCAGCGCATTTTCTAGCCGACGGTGACAGGTTTGTTGGCACTGGCTGGAGCGAACTGGGTCACCGGCGGGACGGAACAGCTTTTCGCTGGATGGGCCGTATTGGGACGCTGCTCTTGCCGATTGATATGACCGGCGGCGGAACAATAACCATCAATGGCTGCGGCTATACCAAGAAAAAATTTCTGGAAACACTGACGGTGTGGATAGATGATCAGCCGGTGCCCGGCGACATGGCGCGCAAAGGATTTAACCGCTGGATTTTTTCTGGCGCTGTGCCACCAACCCAGTGGCGGCCCTATTCTATTTTACGAGTGCAATCTGCAGGGCAGGCGCGCCTAGCTGTCGGCATGGATACGTTTGCCAGCGTTGCGGTTTGCGACATTCATCTGGATGCTGGCCAGCCAGAAGCCTCAAAGAAGCCAGCTGAATAGCTACCCCTAGTCATTCTTGTCAGCAAACAAATGCTCGGTTTTGGTGTGATATGACCCCTGCGCATTCTTCGACAACGCCAACAGCTTAACAGCAGCTGCGTTAAATTTACTGCGAAAGCTGTCTTTCCAGCGGGCCTGAATCATCTGCGCCGCCGGATCGGTTACGGAAACATTCCTCAAGGCTTGTCGCTCGAAGAAAACGGTGAGCATTTTGACGACTTCGATCGGGCTTTCGGCCAATTCCTCAAAGGTAACAGTGCGAAAATACGGCAGCTCACTGAACAGGTTTTCGTATCTAGCCTCTGCGCCGATTATCGCCATTGCAAGGGGCAGCAAGGCTTCAGCATCCGGCTCGGTCGCTGCTGGGCGCGTACCCGTTTCAATCAAGGCTATTTGGTCCGCTCTGTTTCGTCGGGTCATATAGAGCAGCCGGGCTTCTGCCGCCGTTAGAAAAAATTTGGATTTCTTCCACGCCAACAATCCACGGGCATCCAAATCGTCAATAAGGCCCAAATCAAGTTTTAAAATAATGTGATGATTTTTGTGGGTGGTGGTCTCACCCAACTTGGAGGCAACCCACCGCACCAAATTAAAATCATGTTGGCATTTTGCCCACATCGCTTCGGCAGGTTCCATGGAGATAGACGATTCTGCCAGTTTGTTTGCATACACCAGGTCAAGCAAATACCCCGAACCACTGCAGGGCGACGACACAACGACCGTCATATCCAATCCGTTGGCTGCCATTGAGGCCAGCTCAACCGGGCTGGCCAGATCACCGTAGGTAGCTGAAACAATCGTGGCGTCGGGAAATTCGTGTTTCAACTTGCGCGCGTAAGCAAGTTCACCGCACAAACACAGCACAAACACACGGCAGCCGCTAGCAAAAATGTCAGGGGTTACCGCGCCCGGTGTCAGCATTTTCACTTGAGTGGTGGTTGCGACTTCGCCGAGCGCATCAATGATGACCTGCTCGGCCACCAGTATATCGCCGCCGGAGATCCCCGCTTGTGCAAACGGCCATTGGTCCATCGACACAAGCCTGCTCAAACTGTCCCGCAGGTCGCCAAGCGGCGGCTCATAATTGCCTGCGCCGCCAGCAGTAGCTATTGGTGCATTGCTGTGCGCCGATGCCGTCATTTCAAAGCACTTCCTTCACCTGCATGAGGTCCTGGTCATCGCAGTTACGCCTGATCGCCTCTGCTGCAACTATAGCCCGTTCCTTCTGCGGGAAGTCAATTTTCAGCGTATCTTCATTGCCCGGAAAGGCATTGTGCCACGCATGAAATGCTTTGTGATAGTCTGCGCGGTCACCGGACAGTTCGCGCCTGAAGCTGTTGCCCGTCGCTTGCCAGCTAAACCCGGACCCCTCACCCCGTGTCAGCGAGCCGTCGCGCAGCAAACCGGTATATAAATGGTTCCTGAGGTGCCGTACACTGCGTTTGCCAAAAACATGCTCCAGCCGGGTGATAAACTCCGTATCCGCTGATATGCGCACACAATCAAAATATCCGGTTTTTTCCAGCACTTTCTTGCGGTCGAACATCAGGCTTATTGCCGCCATACGCTCACTTTTTCCGTCAATTTCCAGCTCGTCGCCAGCATCATTGATTCGCCGCCAACGAGCTGTACAGGCAACCGCGTGCGCGTTGGCCTTCAGCATCCCCAATTGCATCATCAACCGGTCAGGGTGCGAGGTGTCATCACTGTCATGGGTTGCCACATAGTCGCCAGTGGCATGCCGTATCCCCCAGTTTTTCGACCAATAAGTGCCGTGGTTGGTGGGAGAGCTAAAAATCTTCAACCTCGAGTCATTATACTTGATGTTCCTTAGGCGGCGCACTGTGTCATCGGTTGAGGCATCATCAATCACCAACAATTCCAGATTGGGGTGGCTTTGGTCCAGAACCGATTCCACGGCTGCCTCGACCAGATGCCCGGTATTGTGGGCGGTCATCACAACTGAAATTTTCACATCGCCGTACATATCGCCCAGCGCCCGGTATCGGCGGGTTTGGCGTTTGAACATGCGTTGTCCGACCGCGCGCAGCGGCGGTTTGTCGGAATCGAGAAAAAATGCGAGCGGGTCGCGGTAAAGTTTTCTAGCTTTTCGGTACATGGATTTGTTCGCGCCCCTTGACGATCATAGGGCCATTACAGGCGCAGGACCACACCTGCTGACAAGGCTAGCTGGTAGAAGATCGTGATAATATCCTGTGCAAGCTGGAAGCTTTTGGTTTGCACCCGCGGCAACACAAATATTTCATCGCCCGGATACAGGATAATACCCTTACCCTTCAGCTGTCGTTTGCTCACTTTGTCAAAACTGCCGTCGCGGTGCAGGATCAAAACGTTGGATGCACTGCGGCTTTGAGTAAAGCCACCGGCCTGTTCAATGTAATTTTCAATGGTGCTGCCGGTTTGGAAGGCCATCGCGCTTGGGAACAGGACATCGCCGTGCACCATCACCAGATTGCTGGTTCTTGGAATGCGAATAATATCACCCTGCTCAAGCAGAATTTCATCAACAGACGACGCGCTACCCAGAGATACCTGCCCCTTGGGTTCCACGTTACGTGCCCGCTCGACCCACTGAAGGATAAGCTCGGCTTCACGCTGACGTAGTTCGGCTTCGGCAGAAGTTTTGGACCGTGCGGTCAGAACGCTGGCTTCAAGCGCGCGCAGCTGGGCATCAAGAGTTTCCTTTTGCCGTTCCTTAACGCTGGTGCGCAGCAGTTGCACCGCGTCGCGCTGGGCATTGGCACCAAAACGCACTTTCGACAGTAGTTGGCCCAACGTCGCACCGTAAGACATGATGAATTCCTGCGCGCTATTATGCTCACCTTCAACTCGCACGGAAATCGTGCCCTGAAGCTTGTCGGAGACAACCTCCAGCACGTCGCCGGGGTATATTGTTTCCGGCAGAACAGCGTCAATTGCAATATAATCGACCTCGGTTTTGGTGCGGTTATTGCGGCTGATACGCACATGGGTGGCTTGCGGTTTCGGCCGCGCGAGTTTCAGCAGTTCCGCTGCGGTAATTTCCTTTGCCGCAAACTCAAAAGCGTTTTGGTTTTCCACATCACCCAGCACCGCCGCCCGTGACAAAACCGGTCGCACAACAATGGTATCGCCGTCAGCGATTTGGAACGACGGCAAGGCCCCAGTCAGGATAAAATCATACAGGTTTACCGATTGAATTTCCCGGCCAGCCCGCAGAACCTTTACATCAAGGAACGAGCCACGAAGCGGATCAATGCCGCCTGCAGCATCGAGGAAAAACAAAACAGAATCTGACGAATGTCCTGCAAACAACCCGGCTTGCTTTACAAAGCCGGTGACAAAAACCTTCACTGGCTCCGCACCGCCAAGGCTGGCGTAGACGCCGACATTTTTGCGAAAAACGGTGCCAACTGCGTCAGCAACCACCTGGTTCAGGTCTTGATTTCTAACGCTTTGAACCGCAACCGGCCCGACTTTAGGGATAAAAATATTACCCTGAGCATCCACCGACACATCGCCGGCAAATTCAAACCCGCCCCACATCTGCAATGATATCTTGTCGCCGACTGATATTTCGTAACTGGGGTTAAACCCGACAAACGACTGGTTGGCGAACTCGCCGCCAAAAATGGATGCACCGAAGGCCCGGTGCGCCGGCACTGTGGGGTTGGCCTTGGCGTTCGCGGGCTCACCGTCTTGTGCAATAGGGGCTGCCTGACCGTACGATGAGACACTCATGCCTGTAGCCAGTGACAGGATCATCAGGCTTTTAATCAAGATTTCACACAGGTTTTTCATGGTCGCTCCCAACATCCCAAATGGGTTAGACATCCCAAATAAACTAGACATCCCAAATAAACTAGACATCTCTGTGCTCCCGAATTGTCGCAATGACCATCGCGGCGATTCCATAAATTAAATTGAGAATAACAAAAAGCGTAATAAGGTTATAGAGCTTGCGAGGCAATATTGCAGAATCAGGGACTTGCGGCGACTGAACAACCACCAGATGTTTCAATTTCCGGTAGCTTTCCACCCGCGCCTGTTCAAGGGTTTGCAGGGTACCTTTATAGATATCGGTGGCAAATTCAAATGACTGACGCAGCTCTTCAAAGCGGGCATTAACCTGATTGATCGACTGGCTGCCCTGCCCGGCAAATTTATTACGCTCTTGCTGCAGCTGGGTACGAATACCGTTAATCCGGTCTCGTACCGATACCAGTTCTGCGGCGTCACCCTGAAGATAGCTTGTCAGTACCTTTTCTTCGGCTTCCAGGCGAACCAGTTCGCCTTCCATAAGATTGACCACCTCTTGAACGGCGGCACCGGTTGCAACCGGGTCCAGCAGCTCGTTTTCTGTTTGAAAAGCCAGCACAGCGCCCCTGCTTTGGCTAACAGCCTCACGCGCTCGGTCCAATTCCTGTTCGACAAAGGCAATCTCTTGCAAGGCAATTTTCTGGCTCACACCATTGATATAGGTTTCGGCTTGTAGCAGAACCTCATTGGCGATCAATTGTGAAAACTCCGGGTTAAATGCCTGGCTGCGTATGGTCAAAATGTTCGATTCAGCTTCAATCCCAATTGACAAATGCTCACGAAAAAAGCCGAGAAAACCCTCTTCCGGGATACCGCTTGCCATTCGCGAGAAATAGTCCCAATCACGGCTGGAAAAATGACTACGCAGATCAAGCTTCGTATCCAGTACAGCCAGCATGTCAGCGGAATGAATATAATTTCTCAGCAGCAAAGCATCCTGGGACGCGCCCCCCAAACCGCCCGGCACCAGTGGAATGGTCGGCAAAATGGATGTATTTTCGTTGGTAGACTTCACATAGACACTGGTTACAGTGACATATCGGTTAGAGACCCAAAACGCATTGTAGAGAACGAACACACCAAAAATCGCAAGCACCCAGCGATAACTGATCAGGCGTGCTCGAGTGCCCACAGCCACTTTATAGGCACCTGTAACAGAACTTCCAGGCATTCGGTCTGCAACCGCCGCCCTGAATTTAGCCAATGTTTGTTTCATATAACCCCGTCACAATGTCCACTATTCAAAGGCTCTGATAGCGGAAAATCGCCTGATCCACACTTTCGTAGAAGTCCGCCCGGCCATATGCAAGCAAAATTGCGGCATTACATTGACGCCGTATTAGATTCATATTGTGCGACACCAGAATAATATTAGCCGAAGCACGTTTGTTGCTAATGGCATTTTCGCATTTCTTTTTAAACCCCGCATCGCCAACCGACATGATCTCATCCATCAAATAGGTATCGAAATCAAACCCCATTGAAACTGCAAAGGAATATTTCGACTTCATGCCTGAAGAATAGCTCTTTACCGGCAGTTCGAAACTATCCCCGAGTTCAGAGAACTCCTTTACATACTCTTCGGTTTGACGATTGGCTTTCACACCATGAACCCGGCAAATAAATCGCACATTTTCCCGCCCGGTCAAGGAAGACTGCAACCCGCTGGAAAGCGCAAGGGGCCAGGAAATAAACCGATCTGAAATTATCTTGCCTTCAGATGGGAAATCAATTCCTCCCACCAACCGAAGCAAGGTGGATTTGCCCGCACCGTTGGTGCCCAATATTGCGATGTCGCGATCATCAGGTATGTCCAGATTCAGATTCTTGAGCACATATTTTGGGCCAAATCGAGTTGGAAAATATTTGCTAACGTTTGAAAAGCGGATCATCTGGCGACTATCCTGCGCCAGGTAAGGCGATAAGAAGACAGGGCAAAAGCCAGAAGAATAAGCGTGACTGCAAACAGATAATTAAAGTCGGCAACCGGACTGATGTAATTGTCAAACCATGCTTCACGGATCAGTTCCATGGCATGAAGAATAGGATTCCAGGTCAGGTAAACCCAATATTGTTTTGGCACAATACTCATGGGGAAAAACACCGCCGACATGAACATTATAGGCATCGTCAGCATCGACAAAAGCTTTTCAACTTCGCGCGCAATGCTGCCTATCATACAGGCAAGCATGCCAAAAGACGCCGCCAATATCCAAAGAACACTACAATACCCAAGCGTAAGAAGAATATCCGTCGGCCAGGGATCATAGTCCAGCCACATCATCCCAAGCGCCAGAATAACACCCACAACAACAAAAAGACCGCCTTCGATGAAGGTGCGTGCCATAAAAACATCAAACAACCTTATTTGGCGGTATTCCAGCAAACCCTTCGAGCCGCCGCGAGCGCTGGCAGACTGACGCATTGTTGAGGACCACAGAAGTCGAAATGGCAGGAACGCAGCAAAAATAAAGACTGGCGCTTCAACAAAACCATATGCGCCTCGGCCCCGCGCACCAAATATAACCATGAACAAAACCATCATCAGCAATGGTTCCAACACCAGCCAAATATTACCGAGTGTATAAGTGGAAAAACGAGTGATCATCTCGCGAACAAAAATCGCAAACACCACATCTCGTTGAATCGAAAATGCCGACCGAGCTTTCATGACAGCAAAACGCCCTCAAAATACTGAGGGCGAAGACTTAGCAATTGTTTTGTGAAACAGCAAGTTACGATGTTGCCCGTGTCATTAGAATTTAAACTTCATCGTGCTTGTAGACGCCGGCGAATTTACCGTCATTATCAACAGCAACCAGAAATTTAACTTCGTCCGAACGCATCATGGTTTCTGCTTCATCGACAATCACACTGTGTTGAATAACCGAAAATTCCTTGCTCATACATTGTTGGGCTGTCACTTCCCGCACCCGGCGTGTTACCCTAAGCGCAACGCCCAGCTGGCCCTTGGTTACAATGCCAATTGGCTTGGCGTCGGTATCAACAACAACCGCGATACCGGCAGGGCCACCTGCCATTTCCGCTGCAAGTTCCAGCAAAACCATACCAGGGGCCACAACCGGCACGGATGTGGTATGCATCAGGTCTTCCACTTTCATCAGCAAGCGGCGCCCCAAAGATCCCCCAGGATGATAGCGCGCAAAATCCTGCGCGTGAAAATCTCGCAGTGTCATCAAGGATATAGCAAGCGCATCCCCGATTGCTATGGTTTGAACAATCGACGTTGTCGGTGCCAAATTAATCGGGCAAACTTCTTCTGCGACAGGAATTTCAAGCACCACGTCTGCTGTTCGGCCAATTGTCGAAGATTTGGCACCCGTGATGGCAATAATCCGGTTACCAAAGGCTTTCAAAGACGGCACCAGCTGAACAATTTCCTGGGTTTCGCCTGAATAGGAGATCAACAACAGGGTGTCGCCCGCGGTGACCATGCCCAGGTCGCCGTGCGACGCTTCTGCAGGGTGAAGGAAAAAACTTGGTGTTCCGGTTGATGCCAGCGTCGCAGAAATTTTCCGCGCCACATGACCAGATTTACCCATGCCAATTACAATAAGATGCCCGGTGGTTTGCAGCGCCAGCATAATCGCTCTGCGATAGCTGTCTTCATCGTATGTTTGTGACAGACGCTCCAGCGCCTGACCCTGCTTGAGGAAACTCTGCCCAATATCGGTAAGTGTTTCGCTAAGATCCGCCTTCAGGCTGCTCGGCAGTTCCAGAATATTCTCCGGTGTTCCGCCTTCATCCGTAGAGCTTTTCATAAAATTCCCCGATAGTTTAATTATCTGTTCAACCTGTTTGCCAGTACACTGACTCATATAACATTCTGTTTACGAACACTAATTACCAGCTTCCCTGATATTTTAATCGCTCAGGCTCAAAATTTTCCGCAAGCTATCATAGCCTTTGTTCATACTCAACCAACCAGTAGCATTTGAGTTAATTCTGTCTAAATTGTGACCCCTTATCCGCCCCGCACTATGAACAAAAGATGAACCGGCAACTCAACCGACCAGCGCCCTTTTCAGGCGCAATTCCAGCCGCACCTGCAATAACAACGTTTCAACTGCTACGATTATTCCCTTCAAAAACCTTCGAATGAGGACACAACCATCATTAAAGAATGCAAACGCAGGCGTCAACTGCGTGGGGCGTTAGTTTAGATGCTATAAGTCTTTGAACTATATACTGTTTTTATCGCGGTAACGTCATGCAGCCAAAATAGTCGCAAATTTGTCACATTTTGAAACACTATCTGGTGCGCTTGCACCATGGTTTAGCTAGTCGGTACCCTGAAGGACTTTGCGGGCGCAGCCCTCTGCCGCCTCACGCCGGTCCCGGTAAAATGAACCAGGGACCTGCGTCGCTGAAACCAACTTTTTCTTGAAGGCCGAAACGGCAGGCTTGTTAACAGATTCCGGTTTTTTCCAAAATTCACCAAGATCATCGTTGGCGGTCAGTCCCGCTGTGCGGGCCATTGACTGGCCAAGCATTATGGTGGGCACGCCCTGCTCAAGCGCCTGCAGTCCAACGGTGGAATTAACCGTCACGCAGCCTGCCGCATGAGCGAAGACCTGTTCAAGATCAAGGTCAAATGCATAAGTTACACGGTTGCGGCACTCCCTTGCCTGCGACAACTGCCCGACATAGGTGCCGTAGTGCTGGAAGCCGCGGTCCATGGGGTGGTGTTTAATCAGTAAATGAGCGTCTTTGGGCGCATGATCGGCGAAGGACTGGATGGTTTCTTCAATAAATTGCCGTACATCATCGTAATTTGAATGACAGATAATCTGCATATCCGCCGCAACCTGCAGTGGCACAACAAATAACTTGCCGTCGTGTGCGGACACAAGCCGCTTGGCCAAACCAGCCTCACGCCAGCCTGTGATCAATTGTTTGCGAAAAAAACCGCGCAGCCAGGCCAGCATTTCCAAAATACTGTTGCCCTTGCGGTGATGCACATAGTGCGAGTAACCGCCCAGTTTCCAGTCTTTCACCGCATAATAGAGAAAAGCGAACCAGAATTGAAACCTGAAATGGTCAGGAATAGAAGCGGCTTCAGGCATAACACTACAGTTGATATTATCGGCTTTGAAATTTGCTGGAAATGGGCTGTTGGCGTTGTTCCCGCCCTGCTCTATGGTCACAAATCCGGGCCTGACATAACCTTCCTCCAGTGCCCAGAATTTCACGCCCACCTGCTCGCAGACCTCCTGCGCTTGCCTGTGATAAGACCGGCAGTCGCCGTAACAGCACACGCCGTCAATGTGGTTTTCGGCCAGATAAGCTTCAAGCCAATTCTGCCACTGAGCAAGCGGCGCATCAAAGCTAACCACATGATCAGCGTCGGCAAAATGGTGATCACCCCGATTAAAGCAAATCCGGTGGGTAATCGCACCCCTGCCTTGAAGGGCGACAGAAAAGTCGGCAAAAAAAGGCCCGAGCGGCCCTTGCAGCAGAAGGATATTTGGCTGTTCCGATGTCACGCAGTGGATGCCCGTTTTGCTTTCTTGCCCAAAGCCCACCAATAAATGGACCAATTCCTCGTATGCTAGCCCGCAGCGCCAATATCGCAACTGTATTTTATCGCGGATAAGGCAGCAGGGTCACACAGCCAACAGTGCCGCCTGCACGGCGGCCCGGTAACTGGCCCCCACCGGCACATCATGGCCCCCTTCCAGGCGCAACTGGCTCAATACACCGTTTTTTCGCACCAGGGTTTTAACCACGCTTTTCTTTACAATGTAAGACCGGTGACACCGCAAATACCCCAGCGGCACTAAATCTTGCTCAATTTCCGATATGGTTGCCCGGTGCAAATACTCGCGGGCCGGGCTTATGAGCGCCACATAGTTGCGCTCGGCCTTGCCAATGATAATGTCGTCCATATTAACGATATCTGTCTTGCCGAATGACTTGACAACGAAGCGCGGACTTTCGAGTACACTTGCCGGTTTAGCGCATTTTTCTTCTATGCGGCCACAGGCGTCGGCCAGCACACTGCGCGACAGCGGCTTTACGATATAGTCCACCGCCGACAATCGAAACGCCTTTGCGGCGTGCTGCGGGTATGCTGTGGAGAAAATAATGTACAAATCCGGGTGGAATTGTTTTATCTCGGCGGCAAAGGTCATACCGTCGCAACCGGGCATTTCAATATCAAGGAACAGCACATCATACCCGTCTTCGCGTAGGCGGGTTCGCGCCTCATCAACCGAGGTTACCGCTCTGGCTTGCCATCCGGTCCGTGCGTTTAGCTGGTGGGCTATGTCTGCAGCAATGATGGCTTCATCATCAAGCACAAGCGCTTTCACGATCATTGCCTGCCTCCCTGGGCCACCGCAGGCAGTGTGACCACAACTTCATGCCATTTGCCGGTTTGGTGCCGGTCGACGGAGCAAGTGGCTCCAAATACATTCTCAAGGCGCAACTTGGTCAGCTTCAAGCCTTCGCCTTCGCTTGAGGTGTCGGCTGGCGCCTCGGCGCAATTGTTGCGCACCGAAATTTTGACCGTGTTTCCCGCCAATGAAACGCCTATGTGAATGACCGCGCTCTGTGCGTTTGGGCTGTGCTTGAATATATTTTCCAAAAGCGGCTGCAGCAGCTGCCTCGGCAAGCTTTTATTGGCCGCAGGCGGCGCAATGTCATAGTCCACCTGCAAATCAGGATAGCGTATCTGCTGAAATGCCAGATATTTCTTCGCATCCTCAACCGATTCTGCCACGCTTATGCATTCGCCGTCACTACCGCTGGTCATGCTGCGCAGGATGTTGCTCAACAGAATGGTTGCCTCCTCCGCTTGGCCCACCCGCCCGAGCCGCATCAGCCCAACCAGATTACTCAGGGCATTCATCACAAAGTGGCTGCCCAGCCGGCCGCGCAGGAACTCTGCCTCGCGGGCGTTCAGGTCAGCTTTTTGTTCGGCCAGCTGGCGCT
>JAJFIT010000013.1 GCA_021774775.1 Alphaproteobacteria bacterium
CCGCGCCCGTCTACGCTCTTGGTTTGCACAAGAAAATCCAAAAGCTCGCCGTCCGCGCACCCAATGTCCAGAACCCGGGTGCCGGGCTCGATAAGGTCGGCGATCAGCTGCAGGTCCGGGCGAATGGGCAGGCGCGCGCTCATTGCCCTTCCTCCGACGTGCGGTTGGCTGCGTAGGTGCGCTCTGCGCTGGCAAGGAACCCTTCCAGCATCACGTCCATTTCCTCTATTTCCAGCAGGAAACTGTCGTGGCCGTGCGCGGTTTCAATTTCCGCAAAGCTGACCGGCACACCCGCTGCATTGAGTGCATGCACGATGCGCTTGTTTTCAACGGTCGGATAGAGCCAGTCTGAGGTGAATGCGATCACGCAGCAGCGTACACTCCGTGCAGCCGTAAAGGCATCAGCCAACCGGCCACCATAACGGCTGGGGATATCCAGATAATCCATCGCGCGGGTGATATACAGGTAGCTGTTGGCATCGAAGCGGTCGACAAAGGTTGAACCCTGGTGCCGCAGGTAGCTTTCCACCTGAAAATCAGCGTCAAAGCCGAAGGTGACTTCCTCGCGTTCCTGCAGGTTGCGGCCAAATTTTTGGGTCAGGGCATCCTCGGACAGATAGGTAATATGCGCGGTCATGCGCGCGACCGACAAGCCCTTGTCTGGTGCTGCGGCGCCATAGTATCTGCCCTGATTCCAGTTGGGGTCAGCCATCACTGCTTGGCGGCCTACTTCATGGAAGGCGATATTTTGCGCGGTATGGCGCGCAGCCGATGCCAGCACCGCCGCACTATGGATTCGCCCCGGGAAGGTGGTTAACCACTCCAGCACCTGCATGCCGCCCATGGAGCCGCCGATTACCATCAATAGTTTTTCGATGCCCAGAGCGTCCAGCAGTGCGGCCTGCACCCGCACCATGTCGCGGATGGTGATAACCGGAAAATCGATGCCCCACGGCTCGCCGGTGGCCACGTTGGTTGACGACGGCCCGGTTGACCCCATGCAGCTGCCAAGCACGTTGGAGCAGACGACAAAATATTTGTCGGTGTCGATCAATTTACCGGGGCCGATAAGGCGCGCCCACCAGCCGGGTTTGCCGGTAACAGGGTGTGGCCCTGCCACGTATTGATCGCCGGTCAGCGCATGGCAGATGAGGATTGCATTGCCGCCGTCCGCCGACAGCGTACCATATGTCTCGTAAGCCACATCAACGGGCGAAAGCGCCGCGCCGCCGTCCAGCTCCAGCGGGGCGTCTTCAAACAAAGTCAGGCTGTTGGTTTCGCCTATTGTCACGCTCGTGCTCCCGGTCGGCTTCATGCCAGTTGGCGGTCTGAATGTTTCCTGTAGTTTCGGCGACAGCAAAGCCTTATGGCTGGCACTTGTCAACAGGTACAGATTTTCCTTTGCCTTTAGCGGGTTTGCGGTCTAACTGTAGGCGAGTTTTGGATATTGTATTTGGGCTGGATATGGCTGCCTTGTTAGGCTAGCGGCACCAGCTGAGATGCACATGGAGTTTGAGATGCCAACACCAAAAGCCCACCCAAAAGCACACAGCTGGATTGCAGGCATGGCACCTTATGTGCCCGGCAAAGCCAAGGTTGACGGTGTTGCCCATCCGGTCAAGCTGTCATCCAACGAGTGTGCATTTGGCCCCAGCCCGGCTGCACTTGAAGCTTTCGCTCAGTCTGCCGAGCAGATACTGCGCTACCCCGAGGCCGATTCAGCCGCCCTGCGCAAGGCGATTGCCAGTGTTCACGGGTTGGACGAGGAGCGCATACTATGCGGTGCTGGCTCCGATGATATTTTAACCCTGCTGATCCATTCATACGCTGGCCCCGGCGACGAAGTAATATACTCGAAAGTCGGGTTCATGGTCTATCCGGTGCAAACGGCAGCGGTTGGCGCCACCGGTATTGCAGTGCCCAACAAAAACTGGGCCGCTGATGTGGACGGTATTCTGGCCGCGGTCACTGCGGACACCAAGCTTGTCTTCATCGATAATCCCAATAACCCCACCGGGGCCTACCTGCCGTGGTCCGAGATTGAACGCCTGCACGCCGGACTGCCGGAAAGCGTTGTGCTGGTGCTCGATGCTGCTTACGCCGAATGTGTTACTGCCGCCGACTACAACGCGGGAGCAGAGCTGGTTGAGCGTGCCGACAATGTGGTGATGACTCGCACTTTCTCGAAAATGTACGCGCTCGCAGGCCTTCGGGTTGGCTGGGCCTACGGACCGCCCGCAATCATTGATATTTTGAACCGCGTGCGCATGCCCTTTAATGTGTGCCTGCCCGGTCAGCCTGCTGCCATCGCAGCGGTTAAAGACACCGAGCATCTGGCTCGGTCCGTTGCCTTCAACCAGGAATGGCGTGAGGCGATGACGGCCGCACTTGATGCCATGGGCCTTGATGCGGTGGACAGTCAGACAAATTTTGTTTTGGTCGGCTTTCCAACCGACAGTGCGCACAGTGCCAATGCCGCCAACGATTTTTTGGCCAAAAACGGCTATATTGTGCGCGCGCTACCGTCATTGCCGCATCATCTGAGAATTTCTGTGGGCAAGGCAGAGCAAAATCAGGCGGTGTTGAGCTTGCTGGCAGAATTTATGAACGGATCACCCGAATGAGCGATGCAACACCGACCATAGGAAAACTTGCGATCATTGGCGGCGGCCTGATCGGGTCTTCGGTTGCGCTTGCTGCGCGCCACAGCGGTGCCGCATCCGAAATTGTTATTGCCGATACGGGCGCCGACAATCTGGCGAAAGCGCGAGCGCTTGGCCTTGCCGACAGCTACCATAGCACAGCAACAGAAGCTGTTGGTGGTGCTGATCTGGTTATTCTGGCGGTGCCTGTGGGCGCCATGACAACCGTTGCAACCGATATTGCGCCCGGATTGAAGGCAGGCGCGATTGTCAGCGACGTGGGGTCGGTAAAAAACAGTGTCTTGAAGTCGGTTGGGCCGCTTGTGCCTGCGGGGGTTCACTTCATACCCGGTCACCCGGTCGCGGGTACCGAGCAATCCGGCCCCGAAGCGGGCTTTGCCAGCCTGTTTGACGGCCGCTGGTGTATCCTGACGCCGCCTGAGGACGCTGACCCCGCCGCGCTGGGGACCTTGTCGGCTTTCTGGACCAAACTGGGCAGCAAAGTCGATATCATGACCGCTGACCATCATGACCTGGTGCTGGCGATCACCTCGCATGTGCCGCATCTGATCGCATACAATATTGTTGGCACAGCCAATGATCTGGAAACCGTGACCCGTTCGGAAGTGATCAAATATTCCGCTGGTGGCTTCCGCGATTTCACCCGTATCGCGGCCTCGGACCCAACCATGTGGCGCGATGTGTTCCTCAATAACAAGGATGCGGTTCTGGAAATGCTGGGCCGCTTCAGCGAAGACCTGACCGCCTTGCAGCGCGCTATTCGTTGGGGTGACGGCGATGCCTTGTTCGACCTGTTCACCCACACGCGGGACATTCGCAAGCGGATTATCGATGCCGGACAGGATGATGATACGCCTGATTTCGGCAGGCCTCATGACTCATAGGCCTCACGAGCCCTAAGCGATTCTACCATTTGTCGATTCTTGGTAGCGACAGGATTTTTCGGTCGCCCAGGATCGCCGACCCATTCTGCAGCATCAGGGCGGCACCGCCCGCAGGTGCGTTGCCCACAGATACACCTATCCCGGCCATGGATTTTCTGAACTCATTCCAGTCCGCAACCGTAAGGGCCGCACTGCCCAGCGGTTTAAAGTTTTCGTCCAGCGTCACGTCACCGTTTAGCGTCACCATATTGCCGCCGTTGGTCCATTTCAGGTCGTCCAGCTCTACAAGTCCGCCGTTATCGCGCCAGTTGCTCAACTGTTCAACCGACCCATCGCGGATACCGGGGCCGCTGATGCCGCCAGCAATTTCCAGCGTGTCCTCGCCCGCCTGCGCGAAAAACCTAAGTTCCAGCGTGCGTTTTTCATACAGCCCGCCAGCACCAGCCTGATCGCCGCCGTCTTTGCCGATCAGCAGGCTCCAGGCATCCAGCTGCGGCATGCCGTCCGGCGAAAGCAGGGTCATGTCTTCGGCCCCATCCGAATCTATTTTGATCACCAGCTTGTCGCTTGCATGAACCCGGTAACTGGCCTGAAGAAAATCTTCTGTGAAAGCGATTGTGCCGCGCCCCAGCGCAGCGGAAACTTCGCTTGCCTGTATAATCCAATGATCAGGCGTCCAAAGGTGCGACACCAAAATGAGGTTGTCAGCCTTAATGTCCAGTCCGGGCCGCCGCGTGCTAACCGCCAGCCCATCAATTTCCAGTATCAGCCGGTAGGGAAAGCCGGACAGGGTAATCCTGCCGTGCTCTACGGCCAGACCCTGATCAAACCAGCCGGACAGGGTTGCTGCCGCTGCTTTTTGGGTGCGAAAGCCCACAGTGTACCAAAGGGCGGTATAACCAAGCGCAAGCAGAACCAGCGTGGTGATGATGGCCCTCAGCTTAAAAACTCCAGACATCTGATTTTCCTTGGTTTCGAATTTGCAGGCATCTATTCACGCCGAGAGGGCGCTGCCAGCGAGGGTAACGATGAATTTGGTATATTCCACGGCAATCGCTTGCAGGGAAATCTCAGCGGCAACCGGGTGCGGGATTATCTCGCAGTCCGGCAGTGCATCCTGCAGCAACAGCATACTACGCCGCATGTGATAGTCGGCTGTTACCAGGTAAACCGATTTGTAGCCATGTGCGGTGGCCCAGTTGGCCGATTTCTCTGCGTTGTCGATGGTGTCAACCGATGCCTGGTCCAGATCAACACAGCAATCGAACAGCTGTTGCGGCGCGTTGGTAACCAGCCGCAAGTCCTTGTTTGCGACCGAAGGATGAACACCCGACACCAAAAGCCGCGCGCCTTTTTTTTCTGACAGCAATTGCAGGCCAGCCTGCAAACGGCCCTTGCCGCCGGTGAGAACGATAATGCCATCGGCGGTTGCACCTGACTTTGAGCGGTCTAATTCCGGCAGTGTCGCGGCAAAAATTGTCAGGCCGAAGGTCCATGCTGCGACAGAAAAAACCATCGCCGCGACGATCATTTTGGTCAGCAATTTGCCCTCTAGCTGCATGGTTTTCCTACATCATGTCGCGCAGCGCGCTTCGTACCGTTAACCGGGCGGTCGACATGGTGAGTATAGCAGCAACCAGCGGTAGCGCCAAAAGCCATAAGCTGAAGCCCTTTTCCGGCGCAAGCGACGAAACCAGTCCTTCACCGAGTTCCGTTGCCATCGACGACACAGTCCACAGCGTAATCGCCGCAAAAACAATGCCGAAAATGCCGCCTTTTATGCCGTGTGCCAGATAGCGCAGGTCAAAAGTGCGGCAAATCACTGTGTCGTCTGCCCCGATCAAATGCATGATTGCGATGGGTTCGGCGTGGGTTGCAAGCCCGGCGCGACAGCCAAAAATAACGATGGCAACGGTGGACAGGACAACCATGGCAACAACAGCCGACAACACCAGCTGCAGCACTGACGCCAAATCCAGAATTTGTGACAGCCACGCCTGATGGTCATCAAGCCGTGCATCCGGCGCGGTTGCTTGCAACCGTTCGCTCAGGGCCTGCATGTTAATCTGGGTCGCGCCGTCCAGTGCCACGTCAATCAGGTTCGGCAGCGGCAAGCTGGCATCAATGGGAATATCCCCTAACCACGGAGATACCAGCGCCATCACATCAGCGCTTGCAAGCAGTGTTGCATCCGCAACCCCCGGCGTGGCCCGCAGCAGCGTCAACGCTGCATCGGTCTGGCGACTTCGTTCGCCAGCGTCGGCAACAACTATTTGCACCGTCACATTTGAGGCCAGATCGCGGCTCCAACGCTCAATGCCGCTGCCTATGGCTACTGCACCCGCAACCGACAGCGCACACAGGAACAGCATCACGCCGATAACCCAGGGCAGCAACCCCTCGCGGTCTTTCGATTTGGGCAAAAATTGTAACGTGCGACCCCACATGGCTAAAATGCCCTTTCTGGTTCTTCGGCGGTTTGACGCGGACTTAATTTGCCTTTGTCCAGGGCCAGAACCGGGGCATCGATTGCCTTAACCAGTTCTGCGTCATGGGTGGCGATAACCGTGGTGGTGCCAATTTTATTCAGCTCGACAAACAGGTGCATCAGCCGCCGTGACATCTCGGGGTCCACATTGCCGGTGGGTTCGTCAGCGACCAGAAGGTCGGGCTTGTTGATAACCGCGCGGGCGATGGCCACCCGTTGTTTTTCGCCGCCGGACAAGGTGGCGGGCTTTGCGTGCATGCGGTCCTTGAGGCCAACCCAACTGAGCAGTTCCTCCACATGGTCGGCGACCTGAATTTTCTTTGCGCCCTTGATGCGCAGGGGCAGGGCCACATTCTCGAAGGCTGTCAGATGATCAAAAAGCCGGAAGTCCTGAAACACCACGCCGATCCGTCGGCGCATGCGCGGTAATTCGCTCCGATGCAGCGTGGCTAGGTCTTTGCCGAAGAAGTTAACCAGGCCGCGGGACGGCCGGTGCGCAAGGTACAAAAGTTTTAAAAGCGTTGTTTTACCGGCACCAGACGGGCCGGTGAGGAAATGGAACGAGCCTTTTTCCAGCGAAAACGACACGTCCTGCAGAATTTCTGTCCCCATGCCGTAGCGCATGCCCACATTTTCGAAAGTGATCATAAAAGTTGGCCCGCCCTCATTTTCAGTACCTTCGCACAGGCAAGATAATAGGTCCATACCCTGAAAAACAGCATTGGTCCTTCTGTCGCCCACGCCAGCCGATGCTTGTATTTATTTCGATATATCTTATAGAGTTACGTGAAGGCAATTTTAACTATTTGGCGATAGTTTGTGGCCAGTTTAATCGATGCGTAAGGAATTGTGGACCTGGTATGATCCTTGTTTGTCCTTCATGTGATTCAAAGTTCAAAGTCCCGGACAATGCGATACCGCCGGCGGGCCGTAAGGTGCGCTGTGCGCAGTGCGGATCGGCGTGGCATGCCACAACAGCCGACGAATTGAAGCCCCCGAAGCCC
>JAJFIT010000121.1 GCA_021774775.1 Alphaproteobacteria bacterium
ATGCACATTTTATATTCGGCCCACGCAGCGGCTCCAAAACCGATGAATTCAGCATTCCTGACGGGCTTGCCCCCGGCAAACTCCGGAGCCTGCTGCCGATCAGAATTCTATCGGTCGAAACCCTTCGGTCTGATTGTCCTGTGCAACTGGATTGGGAAGGCAGCCCTTTCCAGGCCCATTCATGGTGCGAAGAGCTTGAAACCGGCGACAGCGTCAAGGTGATTGCAGCCTACAGCGATGGCAAAGCCGCCATCGTAGGCAATGGGCACGCAACATACATCGGGGTCATGGCTGACAACCTTTTTACAAAAGCATTCCTCAGGGATAAATGCAAAAACCTTGGCATTGAAACTCATGACCTGCCTGATGACATGCGTTTGTGCCAGCGCGGTGAACTGAACTTCGCGTTCAACTACAGCGAAAATGCCCAAATGGCACCGGCACCGCAGGGTGCAGAATTTCTAATCGGTCGGCGTATGGTCGGCGGGCATGACTTGTCGGTATGGCGATGCCCTGAAGCGACCCTTTCAGACAACCCCTAACACGGAGAGCATACATGGAACTGCAAACGATACAGGTGGTTGTTTTTATTGCTTTCACTGCTGTGATTGCGCTGGCGACATACCTCAAATGCCGTGGCACCCGTGTAGAAGCCAACTCCAACAAAGAGTATTTCCTCGCCGGTGGCGGCCTTTCCTGGGTTTTTGTTGCTGGCTCGATAACCCTGACCAACCTGAGCACCGACCAGCTTGTTGGCATGAACGGCAACCAGATGGCTTTGCTCGCCTGGTGGGAGTTTGCCGCCGTCGCCGGACTGATCATTCTGGCGAAAGTCTTCCTACCTGTTTATTATCGAAATAATTGCACCACCACCACCGAGCTGCTGGAAAAACGATACAACGACCACCATATTCGGGCCACGGTTTCGATCATGTTCCTGCTCGGTAACATTTTTATTTTCCTGCCCGCCATGCTCTACGGCGGATCGCTGTTTATGCAGTCCATGTTCGGTGTCAATATATCGATTATGATACTGGCAACCATGTTTGCCGTGGTCGGTGCGTGCTATGCCGTGTTCGGCGGCTTGCGCGCAGTTGCGGTCTCAGACACCTACAGCGGCATTGTGCTGCTGGGCATGGGTGTGCTGGTGGTAATCCTTGCGCTCAAGGCGATTAATTTTGATTTCAGCGGCATCCCCACCGAACGACTGACCCTTATCGGCAACAACACAAGCCCGATCCCATGGCATACACTGCTGACCGGCATGTTGTTCATCCAGATATTCTACTGGAGCACTAACCAAACCATCACCCAGCGCGCAATGGCATCACCCACTCTCAAGGAAGCGCAGAAGGGTGTGTTTGCTGCGGCTGGAATACGGCTGTTGATTGTGCCACCGATGATTGTTTTGCCCGGCATCGTGTCCTATAAATTATACGGCGATATCGGCGACGCCGCCTACGGTCGCATTGTTGGTGACGTGCTGCCGGTGTGGCTGTCCGGTGCTTTCGCAGCTGCCATCGCAGCGGCAGTTTTGACCAGTTTTAACAGCGTGCTGAATTCCTCAACCGCACTGTATGTAATGGATATTCACGAAAAATATTTTAATGCCGAGCCACCTGTGAAAATACTCAGTGGTTGGGTGACCGCCGTTTTTGTCGTCATCGCACTGGCGCTGGTGCCGCTGTATCAGCAAGCCGAAAGCATCATCAATACGGTTCAGGAACTATATGGCCTCTTGAGCATGCCTATCCTGTCCACCTTCCTGGTGGGACTGCTGTTTAAGAATGTCGAGGCAAAGGCGATGATTGTCGCCATGGTGTCAGGCGTTGTGTTGTACGGCGTACTAACCGGTGCCATTCCCGGTGTATTTGACGAAGCGCCTTTCCATTACATCCATGCCATGGCGGTTACGCTGGCCTTTTCAATCATGGCCGCGTTAGCTGTAAATAGTTGGGTGTTTGGTAAAAAGGCAGTCTTCTCCGGGCTGACCCCACGGGTTGCCTAACGGACTTAAAAAGAGTTAGATGGCGACTTCCGTCGCCGTCCATTCAGCAACACGTTCGCGCTGCGCCTCGGTCATATGCAGCCCAAGTTTCGAGCGCCGCCAAAGGATATCGTCAGCCGTCCGCGCCCATTCTGTGCGCCGCAGGAACCAAGCCTCTCTGGCGTAGAGACCAGCACCGAAATGCTCGCCCATGTCGTCAAGTGACTTGGCGCTGGCCAGAAGGTCATAAACCCGGGTGCCGTAGGACGCCGCAAGGCGCTTGCAAAGACCAGAGGGCAACCATGGTGCTTTGTCTTCCAATTCAAGCGTGAAGTCTTCAAGTGCTTTTGCGGGGGTAGCCTCGCCGCTTAAGTCATAGTTGGGCAAATCACCGCCGGGCAGCGATGCATCTGATGTCCAGGGGCCTTTATTATAGTCAGCGTAAGGCTCCAGTTTTTCCAGCACTTCTTCGGCCAAGCGCCGGTATGTGGTTACTTTCCCGCCGTAAATGTTTAAAAGGGGCGGCAGGCCGTCAGGTGCCTTCAACTCAAGCACATAGTCGCGGGTGGCTTTGGATGCGTTTTTAGCCCCGTCATCATACAGCGGCCGCACACCGGAATAGCTCCAGACCACATCCTTCGGATTCAATGGGGCTTTAAAATATTCAGATGCCACCTTGCACAGATAGTTGATCTCGCCGTCATCTGCAGCCGCTGTGCGCGGGTCGGTATCAAACGGGGTGTCAGTGGTACCAACCAGTGTATAATCACCCTGAAAGGGTATCGCAAAAATAACCCGTCCGTCAGCATTTTGGAAGGTATAGGCCTGGCTGTGTCCATACAATTTAGGCACCACAATATGGCTGCCTTTCACGAGCCGGACCGAACCCTTATTCTTGCGGGTCAGCTTGCAGGCGCTGATGACTTTATCGACCCAGGGTCCCGCCGCATTCACCAGCATATTCGCAGTCACCTCGATGGTCTCGCCGCCATCGGCTTTTACGCGAATGTGCCATTGGCCATCCCTGCGCTCCGCGCCGATAAAACTGTGCCGGGTATGAATTTCAGCCCCCATCTCAGCCGCGCCGATAGCGTTAAGCACTACCAAGCGCGCGTCATCGACCCAGCAATCGGAATATTCAAAACCAAGCTTGAAACCGTCCGCCAACGGCGCGCCGAGCGCATGTTTGGCAAGGTTGATCCGTTTGGTAGGCGGCAGCAGTTTTCGCCCGCCGATATGATCGTAAAGAAACAATCCCAGCCGCAAGATAAACGCCGGGCGCAAGCCCTTGTGATGCGGCAACACAAAACGCAGCGGCGTGATGATATGGGGCGCAATTTTCCACAGGGTTTCACGCTCCATCAACGATTCACGCACCAACCCAAATTCGTAATTTTCCAAATAGCGCAACCCGCCATGGATTAGCTTGGAACTGGCTGAAGATGTAGCACCGGCCAGATCAGCTTGCTCCACCAGCGTAACATTCAGGCCGCGGCCTGCAGCGTCGCGCGCGATACCAACGCCGTTAATGCCGCCGCCAACAATGAAAATATCAGAATGCGTTTGCATACTTTTTACTAAGACCTGTTGTTTGCCCCTATCCATCGCAACTTTGGGCGACTATAGGCACTTATTTCGTTATTTTTGTGACGCCTTTATCATTTATATGATAATTAATGAAACACGCAACGTAAAACGCCTTCAATATCATTCAGCGAGAACCACTATGCAGGACATTCAAGCCAAAGTTGGGCGCATTGTCGCCATTCTTCGTGGGGTGCAACCACATGAAGCGGTGGCGATTGGCCAGGTTCTAATCGGTGCGGGCATCCGAGCGGTTGAAGTGCCGCTCAACTCGCCGGATGCTTTTTCGTCGATTTCTGCACTTGCGGAGACGTTCGGCACTGATACGCTTATCGGTGCAGGCACAGTGCTTGAGCCCAGCCAAGTTGATGCGGTCAAGGCCGCGGGCGGGCGGTTGATCGTATCGCCCAACACGAATGAGGCTGTTATCCGCCGCACCAAAGAAGTTGGCCTTGTCTCCATGCCCGGTTTCGCCACCGCCAGCGAAGCTTTCACCGCACTGGATGCGGGCGCGGATGCGCTGAAACTATTCCCGGCGGGCGCGGGCGGCACGGCCACGCTAGGCGCACTCAAATCCGTGCTTCCCGCAGGCACAGCTGTTTATGCAGTGGGCGGGGTCGGACCGGCGAACATGGCTGAATTCGTGCGCGCTGGCGCTGATGGTTTTGGCCTTGGCACCAACCTGTACCAACCCGGCGACAGCGCCGTTGACGTGGCCGAAAAGGTCCAGGAAGCGGTTGAGGCAAGCACAAAAGCATTTGGCTGACAGTGGCCTATACAGTCACGGGGACAAGCAGCCAGCGACATTAGGATGCAGCCACTGCTGCTACAATTACAGCCCTTAAAAGCTATCAATTGTTTGATAGAGGTTGATCACCAATTTCTGCTCAAGTTCGCTCAATTCCGGTCGCCATATTTCAAACAATAATATGTAACGGGTTTCACCGCTGTTGTTCCAGGCTTCATGTTCGATTGTATCGTCGAATATCCAGACCTCCCCTTCCTGCCACGCCCTGGTTTCATTGCCTACGCGGAAGCCACACCCTTCAGGCACTATCAGGGGAAGGTGGCATATAAAACGCGTGTTAATCTGACCATGGTGCGGGGGAATTTTGGAATTTGGCTTTAAGCTGGAGAATAATATGTTGGGGGATCGTCCTTTAATGTGGGCCGATGGTATCTTTGCTAACGCCGCCATAGTTTTAGGGCACATTGCGGCGTTTTCAGCATCTATTTCACCATCTTTCCAAAGATAAAAAGCGCTCCAGTCATTGTTGTTTAACATGCCGTGTGGATCGGACTGGGGTCGGGTTTCGTCGACCGTGACATAAGGGCTGAACACCCCGGTAACCTTTAATATTTCTAACAGTTCGTTTCGAATATCCTCAGTTGCAGATTCCAGTTCCTTGACCCAGGAGAACTCTGTCGGATCAGCAAATTGAATGTTGGGCAGCTCCGGAAAATAGTAGTTTTTTGGTTGAGATATGTAACGCTCCCGCTTACCCGTTATCAATTCGATAGAATGCATCACACGGCGACTGTTTTCGCCGTTCTCCTCTAATAAAGGTGTCATCTGGCTAGACAAGTGATCTGAAAATTCAGCAGCCAGCGCTTTGCAACGCTTCTGTGCTCGTTCTAATTCCTGTTTCAAGTCTGAGGGTATTTGTGCAGACGGCGGTGCCACGCCGATTGCTTTACCATAAAAGGCCGAAGCGGCTGTCAGGTCGCCTAATTTGTCGAAATGGGTAGCTTTCAATATATAGGCGCGCGGGTTTCTGGGTTCCAGCGCCAGCGACTTGTCCAGCGCTTCCAACATGGCAGAAAAATCACTTAAATCCCGACATGCGTATGCTTTTCCAAGCCATATAGAAGCATTTGCCACATTGTAGTCGATAAGCTGATCAAACGCTTTTAGTGCCTCGACGGGTCTCTTTTGTTGCAAAGCGTTGAGGCCGGTTTGAATTAGAGCATCAGCCTGTGCTTGTGTGAGTTTGGCATTCATCGTGATGTTTCCTGGTGCAACCATTTCACTGTGAGTAAGCGTTTCGGGCTTTCCCTGTTCGAACTATGTGAACCGGCGAACTTCCCTTCATGCCCTCAGTCACCGTCAAAATATTGTTCTATAGACACAACTGGATCAAGGGCCGGGTCCAGTTTGTTGGCGTAAAATCACAACATTACCAATGCTACATAATGAACGTGCATCGCCGCAAAAAAACAAACAACCCGCAGAGCAAAAAAAAGCCGGGGCGAACCCCGGCCTTCCATCTGATTAATTTGACATCTTTTTAGAAGCCAACGTTTACGCCGAAGAACATATAACGGCTTACATCATACAGACCTGGGTATGTATTGTTGTTACCCGTGCCAGTACCCACATTGGTAGACAATGGTGGGTCTTGACCGAGCAGGTTGTTGATGCCCGCGCGCAGTTTAACATTTTCAGTCAACTGATAGTTAGCTGCCAGATCGATGTAGCTACGAGTCTCGATTTTAGCATCAAGATCAGAACCTGGTGTACCATCAAGATCGGTTGCACCATTGTAACGCCATGTCGCAGCTACTGTCAGATCATTCATGTTCCATGTAGTGAGGAAACGATGACGATACTTGGGGTTTGGTAAACCACACGAGCCAGCATACAAACCTGCACACTCAATAACGTCTGCACCTGCAAACGGTGTTGTATTCAACGAGTCAAGGAACGTGGCCTGATAATCAAAGTTAACAGTACCCCAGTCATCCGTTTCGTAGGAGTAAGTAACGTTTAAATCAACACCACGAGTGGAAAGTTGAGCAACGTTAGCATTTTGCTCACTCACACCTGCAAGTCCGCCACCAGGCGCATTATTAGTTAACCACAATGTACCAAACGTATCCCGCTGTATCAGGTCACAGAATGTTGTATTACCAGTGTCAAGACAACGGTCTAGGGTTGTCTGCGCCGGTACCGTACTGATCGCGTCATCAATTTGGATATCGAAATAGTCAACCGCAATGCTGAGGCCAGGAATCGCGCTCGGCGTGAAAACCACACCCAGAGTGATCGCATCAGAAGTTTCTGCAACAAGGTTGGCATTACCGCCGGTAATCAGATTGAACTGACCAGCCGGATTATCAGGAATGTTACCATATTGCGCAGCTGTTACACCGGTGTTAGCACACGCAGCTGCACTTGCCGCAGGGGCAATGCCATTTGCAGAATCGGACGAACATGGATCAAACAATCCATTTGCACCCGCGGCCAAATCGAACAACCCGGTATTTGCACCAACAAACAGGTCAAATACGTTTGGAGCCCGGATGGCACGAGAGAAGTTTGCCCGGAAACGGACATCGTCAACCGGGGTCCAGCTTGCGCCAACGAACCAACTGTCAGTTGAGAATGAGTTCGATGTGGGCTCTCTTGTTTGTGGATCAGCACCTGCAGTGTCATAGCTTGAACGACGGTAACCAGCGGTTATGCCCAATTCCTTGGCAAATTTAGCGTTCTGAATAACAGGAATTTGTATTTCACCGAAGAACTCAAGAACGTCAATATCACCGGCAATCGGCAATGTCGCGCCGCCAGTTCCAGTCAAACCACGACCACTTGGAATACGGGAAATATCGTCTGGCACGCGGGTTAGATTATCTTCACGATATTCAAAACCAACCAGCGCAGATATTCCGTCTTCAGCAAAAGGTACCTTAAGACCATAGTCTGTCAGGTCGCCTTCAATAGTGCCCCCCAAAACAACCTGTCTGGTTGAACCTGTAACAATACCAGTGCCTTGAATGAACTCTGTTTGTTCACGGGTAATAGCAGTCTCACCGCCAGCACCACGAGCGAAGATGTTCCAAGGCACACAACCACCGGAACTGTCGCGGCAAACAGCATTGCCGCTACCATCATCAACAACAAACAAAGACTGTTGAACCCGGTTGAAGTTCAAGTCATTGACTGATGTATCGATTAGCCGAGTTGCTGCATATTGAAAGAACGTATCAAACGCAAAGTTGTCGTTAATGTCGCCACGGAACCCGCCGATAGCACGCCAGGTAGTATTGTCGAAGCTGCTAATGCGCGGGCCGCCTTCAACATTCCGGTGTGAATTCAAGAACGACACATCATTGTTGCTGTCATCGCCGTCTGCCAGGTTTGCTCCGCAATTCAGCAGGTTAAAGAATGTGTCAACGCCAGTGCCGTTCGGGCCAAGGCCATTTTGAAGCAGTGGGTTTTCACAGTTTGTTGAGAACGGACGGAAGAAAGATGCAGATTCTGCGATCTGAGCAGACGTATTGTTGTTCATAAAGCCCAGGTTTGCATAAACTTCGATGTTATCAGTGATTTCATAGTGACCACTTGCGTTGATGTTCCAACGCTCAACAGGGCGTTGATAGTGGTTACGCTCACCAAAGTTGTAGGTTTCAGCTGGACCGCCTGCGAACGGTGTTAAAGTTCCGTCTTCCTGTTGGAAAACATCACCACCCGGCAGGAAGAAACGGCGGAAGTTCGAAGAACCTACACAACCAATACCTTCAAAACTGCGAGAGCTGGAACTGGTACCCAATGTACAGGCACCGGTGTCACGGTCAGCACCAAGCAGCTCATCTTGCTGACTATAGCTGAAGAACGCAGTAACATTGCCGCGACCATCACTAAGGTTGGCACCAAACAGGCCAGTGACGAAATAATCTTCGCCGCCCCAGTCACTGTCAGCATCGTCAAGTCCTGCTGCAGCAAGAACGCTTTCCATGAATTCATTATTGTTGCTGTTTTGGTTGATACCGATCTGGGCATCCATTTGAAAGCCTTCAAAGTCCCGCTTGGTTACAAAGTTTACCACGCCGGAAACAGCGTCTGAACCATAGACAGCAGAAGCACCGCCGGTAACCACATCAACACGCTGTACTAACTGTGCAGGAATGAAGTCGATGTTTACTGACGAGCTGGAGGCGCTACCAAATGGAAGGCGTTTGCCGTCCAAAAGAACCAAGGTACGCTGAGAACCCAAACCCCTAAGGTTCAGTGTTGCTGTACCGGTTGCGCCGTTTGAAACTTCTGTTGTTTGTGCAACAAAAATTGATGGCAATATGTTAATGATATCCTCAAGCCGAGCGACACCACGATTGTCAATCTCCGCTTCGCCCACCTGAATCAGCGGAACCGGTGAAGAAATATTTGATTTTGTGAGACGGCTTCCCGTCACAATCACTTCTTCAACTTCTACGTCCGCCTCATCGTTTTGTGCACTCGCTGTTGTTGCGCCAAAACCGACTGCCAACAACGCGGTGCTGCCCAATAGGGCCGCTTTTTGCATTACAGATATATTTCTCAGCATGCTGATATTCCTCCCAAAATTTAGTTCAAAATTTAGTAACGAATGACCTTACATCAAAATACTTATAACTTAGGTTTATCTTGATGCGCCTAAAGTGCCACCAAGTGCGAAAATTGCTTGCTTATTTTGATGATTTCTTGGAAGTGCGACGAATGGTTGTCATCGTATTGTGACATTAAAAACACACAATGAAGGCGTAAAATAGACCGTATACATCTTAAAATGGTTCATTTACTTATATTACGTGCATTTTATTTGGCAGAGCACCGCAAGGTCCTGTTCGAAAAATACACATTTTTAATTTAATCGAAAGGTTGACTTATCATTAAACTATAGATTATTTCTTGGTAACTTATTAGTTTAAGTGACTACCCACGTAATCGTTTTGTTGAACCCAAGCGACAAAGCAATTCAAGGCGCCCGCCCGGGGCGCCTTGTTTTATTTAACCATAACGATTTATTTGAAATGTTTTGGCCTGAGCTTGATGGCATCACATTCTGAAAGCTCAAGTTCCAATCGACCACTTACGTTAGTTTGGCATGGCTACCCTATATTGAATTCATAAAAGCGAGGAAACTAATCATCAGCGCTCTGATCCCTCAGGCTTGCCCTTGCAAGGTGCCATCGGTGGATTGTGATTCGGTGCGGCCAGATGGTGCTGTCAGCTAAAAACAAACATCCCAGAAGACGGTGAGCGCCTTTCCCAACCACCTGCATCCTAATTGACGGTACGTTGGGGCTCAAACCAGAAATCTGGCACCGTTTCAATATCCACGAGGTCTTCATCGTCAAACAGTTGGATGAATCGGTGTTCGATGATTTTCACACCGGCATTTTGCGTTTCCACAGTGGGTTTGCGCGGGAACTCTTCCATATGAAAAAGGGCAAAAACAAAGGGATACCCATTCTCCGGTTCAAGCGGCAAACGAAGCTGTGAAAATACCATTCGGCTGCCATCGGCCACCGTTAATTCAGATGTCATTTCGGCGGCGAGCAAATCTGTTGTTAACCGCCGCGCAACCTCCGCATGGCGCGCCAACATTTGAGGATTATCAAAAAATCCACGCAGCGCAGACCCCCGTTCATCCATGATAAAAAAATCTTTCATATCGGTTCCCGAGAACTTTACAAATAGATCCGGAATATCGAAATCCCAATATACGATCATCGCCCGTCGAAGAAACCGACCAAAATCCTCTAAATTGATATCATGGCGTGAGGGAATACAGCCGGGTCCCTTGGCATCAGCTACCTTACGCCACGCTTCAATGAATAATCTGAATTCTTCTAACACCTGTTACCAACCCAACCGCTAAAAAAGTCGCCCACATTCATCCATTGGTACCAACCCGGTTACTATACACCCACGTCCCCACGGACCCTAGTCAAAAGCCTCAAAAGCTATCCAAAGAGCATATCAAATCAAATCAATTGATAGCGCGGCGGATATCAAGGCCATCACGCCCTATAAGGATCAGTGCAATATATGTATGTTCGATCTAAATAATGGTGCTGCCGGGGAGATTCGAACTCCCGACCTCCCCCTTACCAAGGGGGTGCTCTACCCCTGAGCCACGGCAGCATGCCAAAAGACGGTGAGTGCCAACAGGTGGCACGCCGCGCCTATTGCCATAGCGTCCCCGCGGATGCAAGTCAAAAATTGCCCGCCCGCGCCCATCAACCCTTAATTGCTTTGGAAAGTTTAGGCTTGAGTTTTGCGTGCACCCGGCGCAATTTCACCCCATGAGCAATGGCCCAAAAACCGGCGGCGGCAAGGCGCCCGCAGAAAAAGCCAAATCAGCAGAAAAACAGGCCCGCCTGTCCGACGCCCTGCGCGCCAACCTGCGCCGCCGCAACCAGCAGCGCAAGGGTCAGCGCCAGGAACAACACGCCGAACAAAACAAGGATCAGGCTCGCACGCAAAAACAGCCTGACTAAGCACCGCCACAGCCTCGAACCAGCACCGCGCCGGTAAAACACCATATCTTGTATAAAGTGCCTTGTTTAGCCATAGCGATTGGCTTACTAATCCGTTTAACTTTTTGACCGGCTGCGCCGCTATCGCAGCCTGAATTGTAGCAACTTCACTTTGTAGCAAGCAGGAGCCCGCCACCATGTCCATCATGTCCGATAAATGGATCAGGGAACAATCCCAAAACAACGGCATGATCGAACCCTTTATTGATGGCCAGGTACGCGGGGATAATATCTCATACGGCCTGTCGTCTTACGGCTATGACGCCCGGGTCGCGCCGGAGTTTAAAATATTCACCAATGTGGATTCTGCCGTGGTGGACCCCAAGAATTTTTCACCCAAAAGCTTTGTCGACCGCGACAGCGATGTATGTGTAATCCCGCCCAACAGCTTTGTTCTGGCGCGCACCGTGGAATATTTCCGTATCCCAAAAGATGTATTGGTGATTTGCCTTGGTAAATCCACTTATGCTCGCTGCGGTATTATCGTGAATGTCACGCCGCTGGAGCCGGGCTGGGAAGGCCATGTAACGCTGGAATTTTCCAACACCACGCCGCTGCCTGCCAAGGTATATGCCAACGAGGGCGGCTGCCAGTTTCTGTTCTTGCAGGGCAACGAACCTTGCGAAACGGCCTACAGCGACCGGGGCGGAAAATATCAGGGCCAGCGCGGCGTTACGCTGCCAAAGCTCTAAGACCAAAGCTTTAAAGCCCGGACTATGAATATCTGAATTTTGCCGCGTTGCTGCCGTTTTTACCCTGCATGACAGTTATTCCAAGCACTGGCATTACCAACGCAGCACCGAACAACAAAGGCACCTCGATGGAAAAACTAGTTATAACCGGCGGCAAGCGGCTCGAAGGCATCATTGAGATCAGCGGCGCGAAAAACGCTGCCCTGCCCCTTATGTGCACGCCGCTACTGACCGACGAGCCGGTTGTCCTGACCAACCTGCCACGCCTTGCTGACATCACCACGCTGACCGATCTCTTGAACCATCTGGGGGTTACAGTTACCATCGCGGGCGGTGACGGCACCGGGTCTGGCGGGCGCAGCCTGACCTTTGATGCTTCCAATATTGCCGACACAGTCGCACCCTACGACATTGTCCGTAAAATGCGCGCGTCCATTCTGGTGCTGGGGCCGCTGGTGGCCCGAATGGGCGAAGCAACCGTTTCCATGCCTGGCGGATGTGCCATTGGCAACCGGCCAATCGACCTGCACCTGAAAGCACTTGAGGCACTGGGCGCTGTAATCGAGATGGAAGACGGTTACGTGCGCGCCAGCGCACCCCGCGGATTGACAGGCGGCGAAGTTCGCTTTCCTTTTGTCTCTGTCGGGGCCACTGAAAACATCCTGATGACAGCGGCGCTGGCCAAGGGCACAACCACCATTGAAAACGCAGCACGCGAACCGGAAATTACCGACCTGGCCAAATGCTTGACCGGCATGGGTGCGCGCATCACCGGTGCAGGAACCGAGACCATCACTGTCGAAGGGGTAGAGAAACTGCACGGCACCACCCATGCGGTTATGCCTGATCGGGTTGAGGCAGGTTCCTACGCAGTTGCCGCCTTGATGACCCGCGGTGATTTGCTTCTAAAAAACGCTCGCTCCGCAGATATGCAAGCCCCGCTGGATGTTTTGGCTGAAGCCGGTGCGATCATTTCAAGTGAAGCCGACGGCGTTCGGGTCAAATCCAACGGGAACCTACAGGGCTTCAACATCGTCACCCAGCCGTTTCCGGCTTTCCCTACCGACATGCAGGCGCAATTTATGGCGCTGGCGTCGGTGGCAGACGGGGCCAGCGTGATCACCGAAGCCATCTTCGAAAACCGCTTCATGCATGTGCCTGAGCTTTGCCGATTGGGCGCAGACATCACCGTCAATGGCTCCAGTGCCACCATTCGCGGGGTCAACTCGCTGAAGGGCGCTCAGGTAATGGCGACCGACCTGCGTGCCAGCATGAGCCTGGCGCTGGCGGGCTTGGTGGCAGACGGCGATACAGTGATTAACCGCCTGTATCACTTGGACCGCGGTTATGAGCGGTTAGAAGACAAGCTGCGCGCTGTCGGTGCCCAGATTGAGCGGGTTAACGACTAACAGCGCAGGGCCGCTGGCGGCTAGCTGCGAAAACCATCTTTATAAATCTGATCAATCAAAGCGCGGTGGTCCGGCATCACGGCGTTGCCGCCTTTAACTGCGCCTTCGTATTTAGTCGCCTGCGCCCGCGCCATTTGCATCAAGCCAAAACGGCCTTCCTGACCCGACAGGTCTGGCACCCGGTCCATGCCGTATAGAATTTGCAAATGATTGGTCAGTCCAAAAACCTGTGGAAACCCTGAAAATTCATGCACGCCGGGCACGCGGGTTTGCCAACTGTCCAGCTTGTCCCTTAGCGTATCGGTCCATGTATCCCGGTTGGTATTGTCGCGCCAGAACTGCGTATCGGTTCTGCCCGAAATGGCATAGTGCAATTTGATAAAATCAATGATGTCGGTGTAGGTCGCATTCATACGACTGTTAAATTCTTTTGCCGACAGCTCATATTTATCGGTGGTTGACAAAAACTCAGCCAACCAGCGCAGCGAAATATCAACCAGATAAATCCCGGTCGATTCGAGCGGCTCGATAAAGCCTGCAGACAGACCGACCGATACACAGTTGCGGTGCCATTGCTGTTGCCTTTTGCCGGTGCGTATCTTGATATGGGAAACTTTAATATCCTTGCCTTGAGGCCCAAGCTGTGCCCGCAAAAGCTTCTCGGCGGTGTCTTTGTCAGTATATTTACTTGAATAAACATAGCCGTAACCGCGGCGATCATTCAGCGGGATATCCCAGGTCCAGCCGGCCTCATGCGCAGTTGCGGTTGTATAGGGCGGAATCGCACATTTTTGGTCCAGGTAGGGAACCTGGCAGGCAACAGCGCGGTCGCAAAATAATACATCATTGATGCTGGTGAACTCTGTTCCCATCGCCTCTTCAATCAACCGCGCCCTGAAACCAGTGCAATCAACATACAGGTCTGCTTCCAGCTGGCCTTGTTCGGCAGTTTTTACATAGGAAATGTCCCCGTTATCGGCGATGCCAACATCCTCAACCTTGCCGATCAAGTGCTTAACGCCGTTGTTTTTGCCGTGCGTCTTCAACAGTTCAGCGAGCCTGCCAGCATCAAAATGATAGGCATATTGCATTGGCCCGTGAAACTGCGGGTCGGTAATGCGCTTTGGCCCTTTGCCCGCGGCACATACGCCGCCTTCTATCATTGAATAATCGACATAGCTTTTGCCCGAGCGCTCGCGGTCCATAACCCAGTAGGGTGCTATCAGCTCACCGTTGATTTGGTTAAAGGCACCGAATGTATGATAATAGCTATGGGCAACATCCCCGGGGCCACTTCCGCCTTTCATCCAATTATCAAACTTAATGGCCAGTTTGAAAGTTGCTGACGACGCCTTCATAAAGTCGGCTTCATTCAGCCCAAGCGCCGCAATCATCGTCCTGATCGGCGGTACGGTCGCCTCACCCACGCCGATGGTGGGAATATCACTGGCCTCAACCAGCGTAATTTCAACGCCGCCGTCCCGGTTGCCGCCCAGCTTTCGTGACAAATAATTGGCCGCCGTCCAGCCCGATGTTCCGCCACCGACAATCAGTATTTTTTTAACTTGAGACATAGCCTACCCCTTTGCGCCCATAAAACGCCGCACAGGCTTTTGTGTCAAGCGGATCAGGCCGATTTTGCTGATACATTTTGCCGCGCCTGACACCTTAGATTATTGTTTTGTCATTACAGCCTTGAAGGCTTGTCTGCCAACGCCTACATTGCGTGATAAAAGCGCGCTCTTGGGCGTGACAAAAGCACCTTTTGGGTGCATTTATTTTGCTTCATATGCGATATAACGCACGGGAGCCTGAAACAAGTGAGCGGCTCCTATGAGTGAAGCGTTAAAATTGATCGCCCAAACACCGGTTGATCTGACGATTATTTCCAGCCT
>JAJFIT010000122.1 GCA_021774775.1 Alphaproteobacteria bacterium
ATTTATGGGCGATACTGGTTCACTTGCTTTGGGCGGTGCGCTGGGCGCAATCGCTGTAATTACCAAGCATGAGATTGTGCTGGGAATCATCGGTGGCTTGTTTTGGCTGGAGACGGTTTCGGTGATCGTACAGGTCATTTCTTTCAAATTGACCGGCAAGCGCGTGTTCCGCATGGCACCGTTGCATCATCACTACGAGCAAAAAGGCTGGGCGGAGCCCACCATTGTTATCCGTTTCTGGATTATAGCCGTCATCCTTGCGTTGGTCGGTCTGGCAACTTTGAAATTGAGGTAACCTGTAAAAGTGATTACTGCCCCAGCATATCAGGACAAGCGCATCGGCGTATTCGGGCTAGCACGATCGGGGCTGGCAACGGTTCATTCGCTTGTTGCGTCTGGTGCAAAGGTGTTTGCGTGGGACGATAATCAAGCTGCGCGCGAACAAGTACGCGGATTTGCATCCGACCTTTATGCGATGGATTTCAAAGACCTGGACGCGCTAGTTGTTGCCCCCGGTGTTCCGTTAACTCATCCCGAACCTCATAAGCTGGTGCAAAAAGCGCAAGCGTGCAATCTGCCGATTATCAGTGACGTCGAAATTTTTCAGGCAGCGCGCGCAACCCTGCCTGCTCATAAGACAGTTGGCATTACTGGCACGAACGGCAAATCTACCACCACTGCGTTGATTGGCCACATCCTCGCGGCTGCTGGCCGTCCGGTTGCCATCGGCGGCAATATCGGTACTGGTGTTCTGGCTTTGGACCCGCTGCCGTCGGGCGGCGTTTATGTGTTTGAACTGTCGTCATTTCAGCTGGATATAACGGCATCCTTCGACAGTGACGTTGCGGTACTTTTGAATATTTCACCCGATCATTTGGACCGCCATGGCTCTATGGCTGGATATATTGCCGCCAAGTCCAGACTGATTGAGCAACAGGGTAAAGGCGGCACCGCCGTAATTGCCGTTGACGACCAGCCGAGCCGGGATGTGGCGGCCATTTGCCGTTCGGTTGTTTTAGTTTCGTCGCAGACACAGGTTGAAACCGGTGTTTCAGTGCGCAGTGGTATTTTGATCGACGACATTGACGGTCAGTCAGCAGTGGTTGGGTCTCTTAAGGAAGTGCAAAGCCTGCAGGGCACCCACAATTGGCAAAATGCTGCGGCTGCATACGGTGCGTGTCGTACCCTTGGTTTGAGCCCTGAAAAGATTTACGCGGGATTGTGCAGTTTCCCTGGGCTTGCTCACCGGCAGGAAATTGTGCCGTTCCGCGACGGCATCAGAGTTGTTAACGATTCGAAAGCGACCAATGTGGATGCAGCCACCCGAGCGCTTCAAACTTACGACAATATTCGCTGGATCGCGGGCGGACGGGCCAAAGACGATGACTTTGATGCATTGGGGCGATCCGTTGGAACAGTTTGCAAAGCTTATCTTATGGGCGAGGCTGCACGCGCCATTGGCCGCGCTATGCCAGCAAATCTGGCGATTGAATATTACCCTGCGATGACTGATGCGGTGACCGCGGCTGTTTCTGATGCCGAGCGGGGTGATACCATTTTACTGTCACCTGCCTGTACAGCCTTTGACCAGTTTGCCAACTTCGAGGCGCGCGGTGAAATATTCAAACAAACTATCAAGCAGTTGCCGGGAGACGCCGCATGATCGCCTTTTCGCGCAATGACAATTCGTTGCTGTCACGCTGGTGGTGGACCGTTGATCGCTGGATGCTGGTGTTGATTGTGGCACTGACCATGGTCGGCATATGGCTGACGCTGACCGCCAGCCCCGCGGTGGCCGAGCGACTTGGTTTGGATGCATTTCATTTCGTTAAGAAGCAGATGTTTTTCCTCACCCTTGGTTTAGGTGTGGTGGTTTGTGTCTCAATGTTGTCATCAGCGATGATCAGGCGTGTCGCCGTGATCGGATTCCCTATCAGTGTGCTGCTGGTTATTGCCACTTTGTTTATTGGCCCGGAAATTAAAGGAGCAACGCGCTGGCTGCCTTTGGGTATGTTTACGTTGCAGCCAAGCGAGTTTTTGAAACCATTTTTTATTGTTACATCAGCATGGATCCTGTCGGCGCATTTTCAGGGTGAAAAAATACCGGCCAAGCGCATCTCGACCGCGCTTTATCTGTTTGTTGTTGCGTTGTTGATTATGCAGCCTGACTTTGGCCAGACCGTTTTGATCAGCACTGTCTGGATTGCTCAGATGGCGCTGGCCGGTCTGCCGTTGATGTGGCTTTCACTGGCCGGAGTTGTAGCCTTGATGGGGATTGGGCTTGGCTATGCTTTCTTACCCCATGTTGCCAGCCGCATCGACCGGTTTATCAACCCGGCAAGCGGTGACACCTTCCAAACAGACAAGGCCATGCAGGCATTCGAGTCGGGCGGCATGCTTGGCAAGGGTCCGGGCGAGGGCGCGATAAAGTTGAGCCTGCCCGATGCCCATACCGATTATATCTTTGCGGTTATCGGTGAGGAGTTCGGAGCTATCGCCTGCGTTATGCTGTTGATGTTGTTTGCTGGCGTGGTCATGCGCGGACTGTCCAATTTGGTGGATGAGGAAAACCCGTTCCGGTTGCTCGCTGCAGCGGGTTTGATTATTCAATTCGGGCTGCAAACTTTGATAAATGTCGGTGTGAATTTGGCAATCCTGCCGTCTAAGGGCATGACCCTGCCGTTCGTTTCGTATGGGGGCTCATCGATGCTTGCGCTGGCGATTGGCATGGGCATGGTGCTTGCGCTGACCCGGCGTAACCGTTTCATTCAGGCGAGTGTTGACCCCCTTGGGTGGAAGGCCGCTGAATGAGCCGCGCGCCATACATAATACTTGCGTGCGGGGGCACTGGCGGACATATGATGCCAGCCGAGGCAGTTGCCGACAAGTTATTGGCTGTAGGATATAAGGTGACTTTGGTGACCGACCGACGCGGCGAAGCCATCGGCAATGTTTTCCAGAACATGGACCGTTTTGTGCTCAACGCCAGCAGCCACATGGGTGGTGGTTTTTTGAGCAAGGCTAAATCTGCCATCAGTATTGTGTTCAGCACGCTGAAGGTAAGGCGCATGTTCGGCAAGAGGCGGCCAACGGTGGTTGTTGGCTTTGGCGGCTATCCTTCTCTGCCAGCAGTGTTTGCCGCCCGAATGATGAAAATTCCTTATGTCTTACACGAACAAAACGCGGTTTTGGGTAGAGTGAACCGGCTGATGGCCAGTGGATGTGTATTGCTGGCCCTTAGCGTTGACAATACTGAGAGAGTTCCTGCAGGTGTGAAAACTGTTGTTTCCGGTAACCCCGTTCGCACATTAATTGCCAATTTGGCAAACATTGCCTATTCGGTGCCGCTTGGCGGCGGCGATGTGCATATGTTGATACTGGGCGGTAGTCAGGGCGCGCGCATATTATCGGATGTTGTTCCGGCAGCGCTCGATAAATTGGGAGACCAATACCGAGATCGTTTGAATATCACCCATCAGGCGCGATCCGAAGATGTGGACCGCGTGAAGCAGGCTTACGGCGTGGCCCAAATCAGGGCAGCCGTGAAGCCCTATTTTGACGACGTTGCTGGCCTGTTGCTGAAAACCCAGCTGGTAATATCGCGGGCGGGCGCTTCCACACTTGCAGAATTAACTGCCATGGGCCGACCGGCTATTCTGGTGCCGCTGGCAATAGCTGCAGACGATCACCAAACGGCCAATGCCGCACGCGTTGAACAGGTCGGCGGCGGCTGGGTCGTTGCCGAACAAGACTTTACCGTTGATCGATTGGCGGATTTGCTGGATAGGCTTTTTGACGATATGGGTGATATGCGCAACGCCTCTGACCAAATGAGAACGCTGGCGCGCCTTGACGCCGCTGACACTTTGGCGACCATCATTATTGACATTGGTGAAACGACTACGGCTGGTAATGCCGATGACGATATTGTCCGCGAAGGGAATGCTTCATGAAAAATGTTCCCTTTGACATCGGTGTTGTTCATTTTGTTGGTATCGGCGGCATCGGCATGTCTGGCATTGCTGAGGTTATGCACAACCTGGGTTATCAGGTTCAGGGTTCGGACAGCGGCGAAAATGCCAATGTTTTACGGCTGCGTGGGTTGGGGATTGATGTCAAAATCGGCCAAAAGGCATCCAACCTAACCGGTGCCAAGGTGCTTGTGGTGTCATCGGCGATCAAAGATGATAACCCTGAAGTTGTTGAGGCTAGATACCGGTCGTTACCTGTCGTGCGCCGGGCCGAAATGCTGGCTGAACTGATGCGCTTGAAATGGTGTGTATCTGTTGCCGGTACCCACGGCAAAACCACAACCACATCCATGGTTGCAGCGGTTTTGGAAGCGGGCGGCATTGATCCCACTGTTATCAACGGCGGTATTATTAACAGTTACGGCACCAACGCCCGGTTGGGCGAAAGTGACTGGATGGTTGTTGAAGCCGACGAATCTGATGGTACTTTTGTAAAGTTGCCAGCAACCATTGCTGTGGTTACCAACATGGACCCCGAGCATCTGGATTTCTACGGAACTTTTGAGGCAGAAAAAGCAGCCTTTAAGCTATTTCTGGAGCGTGTACCCTTTTATGGTACCGCGGTTCTTTGTATTGACCACCCTGAAGTTCAGGGCCTGATCAAAACAATCAGTGGTCGGAAGTTTAAGACATACGGCTTGTCGGCGCAGGCCGATGTTCGCGCGGTGAACGTCTCTAGCCGTGCAGGCGCAACACAGTTTGATGTGGAAGTGTGTGACCGTGCAACAGGGTCCGTCTCGGTTATCGAGGCGGTAAAATTACCGATGCCGGGCAACTATAATGTGCAAAATGCCCTCGCGGCCCTTGCAGTGGGCCTTGAAATGGGAATGACACCTGATGTTTTGGCAGGCGCATTTGCGGGTTTTGGTGGGGTAAAACGGCGTTTTACCAAAACGGGCGAAGCGGGCGGCATCACAATAATCGATGATTACGGCCATCACCCGGTTGAGATTTCGGCAGTGCTCAAGGCAGCACGCGAATCTTTTGACAACAATGTCATCGCGGTTGTTCAGCCGCATCGTTATTCACGTGTGAAAAGTCTGTTTGATGAATTTTGCACCTGTTTCAACGACGCGGACGTCGTGATTGTGACACCGGTTTATGAAGCAGGCGAGCAGCGGGTTGAAGGCGCGGACCAGTTAGCATTGGTCGAGGGGCTGCACGATCACGGGCACCGTAAAGTCGATACAGTTTCAGGCGATAAAGACCTGGCTGAAACGGTTGCCAAATACGCTGGCCCCGGCGATGTGGTGGTGTGCCTGGGCGCTGGGTCAATTTCCCTGTGGGCCAATGCCTTGCCTCAAGCTCTTAAATCGCAACTGAAACAGCTGAACGGGGAGATGACCGATGCAGGCTGAAGACCGTAAATCGTTGTTGGAGCGCATGCCGCACGTGAAAGGGCGGCTGGTGGAAGACGCCAGCCTGTCAAGACTAAGCTGGTTCCGCACTGGCGGCAACGCTGAATTATTGTTTGAGCCGGCCGATGAGGATGACTTGGTGAAGGTTCTGCGCCACCTTCCCGGGTCGGTCCCCATTACGGTTATCGGTGTTGGCTCTAACCTGCTTGTGCGGGACGGCGGCGTCGAGGGGCTGGTAATTCGACTTGGACGCGGCTTCGCTGACATATGCATGCGCGGTAACGTGGTGAATGCAGGGGCAGGCGCGATGGATGTGCATGTGGCCAAGGTAGCAGCCAAAGGTGGCCTTACCGGTCTGGAATTTTTGGTGGGTGTGCCAGGCACCGTCGGCGGCGCGGTGCGAATGAATGCAGGGGCCTATGGCCGTGAGGTTAAGGATGTTCTCAAGCATGCGCATGCGGTTGACAGATACGGCCATATTGTTGAACTGCAGCCGGAAGATTTTGATTATTCCTACCGTCATTCTGCGCTCGATGACCGCATGATCGTGTTGAAAGCATCATTTAATGCCTCCATCGGCGACGAGGAAAAAATTCTGGAGAAAATGCGGGAAATTTCATCAACCCGGGCTGAAAGCCAACCGCTTGGTACGCGTACCGGCGGCAGTACGTTCAAAAACCCCGAAGGTCAGCATGCTTGGGAATTGATTGATCAGGCGGGCTGCCGCGGCATGCGCATCGGCGATGCTCAGGTTTCGGAAAAACACTGTAATTTCCTGATTAACCACGGAGGTGCCAGCGCGGCAGACCTTGAAACACTGGGCGAAAAAGTACGCACTGCGGTTAAAGCGAACAGCGGGGTGGAGTTGGAGTGGGAAATTCGAATGATTGGCAACCCTGCAGAGGAGCGCACGCTATGATGCAAGCGGTTCGACAAATTCATCTGTTTCCCGCTTTGATCCTGCTTGTGTTGATTGTCGTAGCCACAGCGATTACGTGGAAAAATGACACCAATGACTGGTTCATGGAAACCAGCGGCGATGCAGGCCTCGTGCTGACAGACCTGACAATCAGTGGTCTTGAGCGCACCGCCGAAAATGATGTTCTGGCTGTGTTGGATGTTGATAGCGGCATGCCGTTGCTTTCGATCGATTTAGGGCACTTGCAGGAAAAGATAGAGGCATTACCGTGGATTAAGCAAGCGGATGTCAGTCGCATTTTGCCGGGCGAGCTGTCCATTCGTGTTACCGAACGGACACCATACGCGCTGGCACAGCATGATGGACGTATCGCACTCATTGACTCGGAGGGCGTTGAAATCACCCAGCGCGGTCTGTCCGCTTTCACTGATTTGATGCTGATAGTTGGCAAGGTAAAGCCTGCAGAACTTGAGTTGTTGGAACAGCAGAAGGCGAAGGCCGCACTGCTTGCCAACCGTATACGGTCTGCCGTGCGGGTGGGAAGCCGCCGGTGGGATGTGATTTTTGACAATGGTATCCGGGTAAAATTGCCCGCTGATGACGCCAAGCCATACGGCATGATTGAAGCCTGGGACAAGTTCGTGGAACTGGATCGAACACAGCAATTGTTGGCGCGAGAAGTTAGCGTGATTGACCTGCGGTTGGCAGACCAGTTGATTGTGCGGGTTACACCGGTCGGCCGTCGCCAGATGGCGGGTAAAGAATGGATATTATAGGTCCGGAATTGGTGAGGAAAGCTTTGGCCCAGTGCCAGGGCACAGACGTTGGAATGAAATATATATGGCAATAAATGGCAAGCAGGAACGCACTATCGCTGCGCTTGATATCGGTTCAAGCAAAGTAGCATGCCTCATTGCTCATATTGATCTGGAAGGCCAGATCAAGGTTCTGGGCGTGGGCAACAGGGCGTGCAATGGCGGCGTGGCTGGCGGCGTCGTTGTTGATATGGATGCCACGGAAAAGGCCATTCGCGCTGCTGTTGACCAGGCCGAAAAAATGGCGGGTCAGACGGTTAGCGATGTGGTGATTGCTTTTTCAGGCAGCAATCCCAAAAGTCAGGTAATCGAAGTTGGTGTTCAGGTTGAGGGCCACGCTGTAAGTAATGCCGACCTTGACCGGGCGCTTGCCAAAGCCAATGCAAAAATAGACACCGAAGCCGGTGAGCTATTGCATGCATTTCCCGCAGCCTACGCTGTAGACGGTAACTTCGGTGTTAAGTCTCCGGTGGGTATGTACGGCAAGCAATTAACTGTGGCGCTGTTGGTTATTATCGCTGACCCGGGTCCGCTACAAAATTTGCAAGCCTGTGTGCGCCGTGCGCACCTGAACGTCCTTGATATTGTGCACGGGCCCTTTGCGGCCGGGTTGTCGACATTGGTTGACGACGAGATGAAAATGGGCGCCGCCTGTATTGATATGGGCGCGGGCACAACAGGCATTTCCATATTTGCTCAAGGCTCGCTGGTTCACGCCGAAACGATTGCACTGGGCGGTGCGCAAATCACGGAAGAAATTGCGCGCAGTCTGCTGACGCCTTTTGATCAGGCGGAGCGGTTGAAAACTTTTAACGGTGCCGCGATTGTCGACCCAGCAGACGAACGCCATGAAATTGAAGTTCAGCAGGTCGGCGAGGCGGGCCGCGACAGTTTTTCTCGCCAGCCGCGCAGCAGCCTTACGTCTGTTATGCAAAAAGAGCTGGAATTGTTGTTCGCGACAGTTGCAAAACGCCTGGATGCCTCAGGCTTTTCAGGAGTTGCCGGTAAGCGGGTCGTTCTAACCGGCGGTGTGGCGGGGTGCGAAGGCGTGCGCGACCTTGCCAACAAAGTCCTTGGTCGCCGGGTAAGAATTGGAAAACCACAATTGGTTGGCGGACTACCGCAGGCCGCACAAGCGCCGGGATTCGCCAGTTTGGTGGGGCTACTTCTCCATAGTGCGAGGCCAGGATTAACCGATATGAAGCCATCCGTATGTAACGGCAAAGAAGAAACAATAAAACAAGGAACGTTTGGCCGCATGACGCGGTGGTTAAGGGACAATTTCTAACGGGTTATTTCGTGTTCTGTGCTGGCCTTGGCACAAGATGTGCGATAATATGAATTGAAACGGAGGAACTGGGCAATGTCTATCGATTTTGGGAATACGGAGTTAACCGAATTGACACCGCGTATCGTCGTGATTGGCGTTGGTGGCGCTGGTTGCAACGCGGTAAACAATATGATTACAGCGCATCTTCAGGGCGTTGATTTCATTGTTGCAAATACCGACGCGCAGGCACTGGCAAACGCCAACGCTGACAACCGCATCCAATTGGGTGTTGAAATTACGCAGGGGCTCGGCGCTGGTGCGCAGCCGAAAATCGGTGAAGCAGCTGCCGAAGAAGCGCTCGAGCGCATCGATGAGATGCTCGCAGGGTGCCACATGGCCTTCATTACTGCCGGAATGGGCGGCGGTACGGGCACAGGCGCTGCGCCGGTTATTGCGCGCCGGGCTCGCGAAAAAGGAATTCTGACGGTCGGCGTTGTAACCAAACCTTTCCAGTTCGAAGGCGGCCGCCGCATGAAGATTGCGGAAGCGGGTATTCAGGACCTGGCAGGCCATGTTGATACGCTGATCATCATTCCTAACCAGAATTTGTTTCGGGTTGCCAACGAACGCACCACTTTTGCAGACGCCTTCAACATGGCAGATGAAGTGCTGCACTCGGGTGTGCGCGGTATCACCGATTTGATGGTTATGCCCGGGTTGATTAACCTGGATTTTGCTGATGTTCGCACGGTGATGTCCGAGATGGGCAAAGCCATGATGGGCACCGGCGAAGCAGAGGGTGATGGCCGCGCGGCAGATGCGGCTGCAGCGGCTATTTCGAACCCGCTGTTGGAAGAGGCGTCGCTCAAAGGTGCGAAGGGTGTGATCATTAATGTGACCGGTGGCATGGACATGACGCTGTTTGAGGTGGACGAAGCGGTTAACATGGTCCGCGATCAAGTTGATACTGAGGCCTTGATTGTGTTTGGCTCTGCCTTCAATCAGGATTTGGAAGGCAAACTGCGGGTTTCTGTTGTTGCGACAGGCATTGAAGGAACCGGCGGTGTTTACATGCCTGTGCCAGAGCCACGCCGCGAAACGGTTGAGACCCCCATAGAGGAGATTGCAGCTGACGCCTCTCCGCCCGAGGAAGCTGTTGTCCCAATCCAGGAGGCACTGGACGCAATCGAAATTGAAATGACTGCCGAGCCGTCCGATGAGATATCAGACAAGGCGATAGACGCCGCCGCGCCGGAGGAGGCTGGTGAGGATCTGACATTGCCAGCATTTGGTGCCGCCGATGAACCTTCTGCGGACGCCCCTACAAATGACCTCGCGATATCAATAGACGGCGAGCCAACAGAATTTATTGCTGCTGAGTTTGACGCAGCATCAGAGCCGGAAATTGTTGATCTTGAGAAGCGTGCTCTTGAAAACCGGGGCGAAGACCAGTTTGTGGCCGATGCGCCGATGACGCCGAAAGAGTCTATACGTGAAGCCGCTGAGATTTCAGCAGAGGTTTCTGCCGGTCATGCTGACGCATACGCCAGCGGCGCGCAAGACCGGGAAGAGCGGGCGGCCGAGCCAGTGAAACAGGAACCGGCGCAGAAAAAAAGCTTATTTCAACTTATGACGTCGGGGCTGCGCAACAATGATGCTGTTGAGGCGGAGACTGTGTTGCCAACAGCTGCCAGCAATGATGCCGGTTCTGTGGAGCCGGAAAGCGCAGCGCCAAACTCCAGCGGCGCACTTGGCGGCGTTGCAGCAGAGGACCGCCCTGCACCTGCAAGCAAGGCGGACCAATTGGAAATTCCCAGCTTTTTGCGCCGCCAGCAAAACTAAATATTTAGTATTGAGTTGTACTAAAAAGCCGGGTTCTGCCCGGCTTTTTTTATGGGGAGGTGTTTGCTATTTTTTCCACCTGTCGAGGGCAGAGGCGTCCGATTGTTTTGATGCGACCCAACGATTGTCTTCGTTTGTTTGTTCCTTCTTCCAGAAGGGAGCATTGGACTTGAGAAAATCCATCAGAAACTCTGCTGCTTTAAAGGCGGCCTCGCGGTGTGCGGAAAGCGTAATAACGAGCACGATATTTTCGCCTGGCTTGAGGGTGCCGTATCGGTGGATTACCCGGCATCCAAGCAACGGCCAACGTTCCTCGGCGACACTTGCGATTCGCGCCAGCTCTTTTTCAGTCATGCCAGGGTAATGTTCGAGCGTCATGGTCCTGAGCGTGCCACCTATATCCCTGACGGTGCCAGTGAAGGTAACAATCGCGCCAACGTCGTTATTGTCCTTTTTGAGGGCAGCAATCTCTTCGCTGATGTCAAAATCGTTTGATTGGACGCTGATCGATGCCATGAGCTAGCCTGGTTGTCTATCCGCCGGTTACTGGCGGAAATATAGCGATTTCGTCACCGTCACCAATGACAGTATCGTGCCGGACGTGAACGTGATTGACGGCCACTTTAATGAATACCCGTTCCTTAAGTGCAACCGAGTGCTGCTCGCTGACGCCAGACAAGTGATCAAGAAGATCTGAAACGGTGGTCACAGAACCGGGTTTAGCGAGGCTTTCCTCTGCTGTGCCAACACCTTCACGAATCCAGGAGAAATACTTAATAATCACGGGCTACACCATATGCCTTAGCCCGGCGCGCAAATAATCATAGCCAGTATAAAGGGTTAAAATGGCAGCAATCCACAGTAGGCCCAGTCCGATTTCAAGCGCGGGCAGGCCAAATACCGGCCCTCCTTCGGTCCAGACCAATGCGCCCAAGGCAATCATCTGCATGGTGGTTTTCCACTTGGCAAGCATGGATACCGGCACGCTGACCTGAATGCCGGCAAGGAATTCGCGTAAGCCTGAAACCAATATCTCGCGGCACATAATAATCACGGCGGCAATTACGTGTAGGCCCGATACCCAGCCAATGCTGACAACCATAATCAGGATGGCACCGACCATTAATTTGTCGGCAATGGGGTCAAGAAACTGGCCAATCTTTGAAACGCTGCCGGTGGCGCGTGCTAAATAGCCATCGAAAAAGTCGGTAATGCCTGCCAGCGCGAAAGTGACAAAGGCAATGTGGCTGCCCAGCGGTTGTTCCATGTAAAATGAGCCGACTAAAATCGGGATCACGAA
>JAJFIT010000123.1 GCA_021774775.1 Alphaproteobacteria bacterium
TGATCGCTGCCGAACCATTCACCGGTGCGGCCCCAGCCACAAATCACTTCGTCGGCCCACAATAAAATGCCGTGCTTGCGGCACAGGGCCTCTATTTTGGGCCAATATCCGGGCGGTGGCGGCATCATACCGCCTGCACCCATCACCGGCTCGCCGACAAATGCTGCGACATTCTCTGGTCCCAGTTCAAGAAATTTGGTCTCTACTGCACCCACGCAGTGGTCTGTGAACTCTTCAGGCGTCATGCCGTTGCCGAACCTGTACCAGTGCGGCGTTGGTCCCACATGGTGGATGCCGGGAAGGGGCAAATCGAACTGCGGGTGCATACCGGGTAACCCCGACAGGCTGGCTGCCACTGTGGTGGAGCCGTGGTAGGCCCCCACCCGAGCGACAAATTGCTTGCGGTTCGGTTGGCCCTTCAGGTTCCAATAATATTTAATCAGTTTATAGGCGCTGTCGACCGCCTCGGAGCCGGAGCAGGCGAACAGAATTTGGTTCAAATCACCGGGTGTTTTCTCGGCAATTTTTGCGGCCAGTTCGGTCGCGGGCGGCGTTGATGTGTTAAAAAACAGGTTGTAATAGGCTAGTTCTTTCATGGTCTTATAGGCTGTTTCAGCAAGTTCCTCGTTGCCGTAGCCGATCTGTGTGCACCAAAGCCCCGCCATTGCGTCGAGTATTTTGTTGCCGTCGCTATCGTAGAGGTAAACGCCGTCACCGCGGGTGATCATGCGCACGCCGCGCCCCCGCAGTTCGGGGTGCGACGTAAAGGGGTGCAAATGGTGGTCCGCGTCCTGGCTTTGCCAGAATTTGGTGCGGTTGGAGGCGTGATTGTCGTGCATTTTATACCGTCAATAATAGATAGCGGGTTTCCCAAGGGCTGAGGACTGACGAATAGCTGTCATATTCCATTTCCTTGGCGTCCAGATAGGTTTCAATGAAAGCTTCGCCCAGAACGTCTTTCAGGGCGCTGCTTTTTCGCATGATTTTGATGCCGTCCAAAAAGTGGCGCGGCAGAGCCCGGCTGGTAACGTCGTAGGCCGACCCCCTGAACTCTGACGATGGGGTCAGGCCTTCTTTCATGCCCAGATACCCACACGCGAGCGACACTGCGACTGCAAAATAAGGGTTCACGTCAGAGCCCGCCACCCGGTTTTCAATACGGCGGCTTTCCGGTGTGCCGCTGGGTACCCGTAGGCCAACAGAGCGGTTTTCGCGGCTCCAGTGGGTGTTGGTGGGGGCTGACAAGCCCATGGCGAAACGCCGGTAACTGTTTACGAAAGGTGCTATTAGCGGCATTGCTTCCTGTAAGTATTTTTGCAGACCCGCGATGTGTGACAGGAACAACGGCGTGTTGTTACCCTCGGCGTCGGCAAATATATTTTTGCCGGTTTTCAGGCTTTCTACCGACTGATGGATATGCATGGCGCTGCCAAAACTGTCCGGATAGGGGCTGGCCATAAATGTGGCGAACATATTGTGGTGGATTGCCACTTGCCGCAGGATGCGCTTGAACAGAAATGACTGGTCCGCCACGCCCAGTGCGGGGCCGTGGAACACGTTGAATTCGAACTGGGCGGGGCCAGCTTCGTGGATGAGGGTGTCTACATTAATGCCCTGTGCTTCGCAGGCGTCGTAAACGTCATCAAAATAGGCGGAAAACTCATCAAGGCTATCGATCGAAAAGGGCGCAGAGCCACTATCGCGCCGACCTGAAGCACCGATGGCAGCGACCGGGCTGGCTTCAACGTCGGGTTGGCGTTCAAGCAGGTAAAATTCAAACTCGGGGGCGACAATCGGGTTCCAGCCTTCATCCTCATACAGTTTAAGAACGCGCTTGAGTACCTGGCGCGGCGAAAACTCCACCGGGGAGCCGTCTTCCAGTTCTGCGTCGCAGATCACTGCTGCGGTTGGCTCTGATTGCCACGGCGTCATACACACTGTGTCCAGATCAGGCTTCAGGATCACATCGCGCTCGGTTTCACTGAGGTAATCATTGATTGCGTAATCGCCTGTGATCGTAAGGCCAAAAACGGTTTCCGGCATGCGCAATCCGCGGTCTTGCAGCCCTTCAATGAACTTAACGCGCGGCATGGATTTACCGCGGGCAATGCCGGCATTGTCGGCAATCATGCATTCAATATCATCGATTTTTTCTTGTTTTAACCAAAGATCCAGTTCTTTGATGCGAGCTGCATCATCCATAGACCACCCATACAGCAGCCATTGCTGGCCACAGTCCTTCTTGATTTACGCGCTATATATCACGGCCATTTGACGATTGGTAGTGCCGCGCAGCGTCGCCGAATGCCTGAAACAACCTGTGAGACTGCGGATTTGTCCAGGACTGCCACTCTGGGTGCCATTGAACGGCCAGCGCAAAGCCCAATGCTTCGCTGACAGTAACGGCCTCAATAGTTGCGTCGTCTGCTTCTGCTTCAACGGCCAGGCCGTCTGCAAGCCGATCAATACCCTGGCCGTGCACTGAATTGACCATAAACTCGCTTTCGCCGATGATTTGGTGTAGCGTGCCGCCTTCTGCCAGGGTAACCGAATGGGCAGGGCCATATTGAACATCAACCGGGTCTTCACTGTTTTCCCGGTGATCGAAGCGGCCGTCCACTTCCTGCAGGAGCGGGTGCAGCGTGCCGCCCAGTGCCACGTTAAGCTCCTGAAAGCCGCGGCAAATACCAAACAGGGGTAGTCCGGCCTCCAGTGCGGCGGGAATCAGGCCAAATGAAAGCGCGTCCCGCGCAGGATCCTCATGCTCGCCTGCAGGTGCCGGGGCCATGCCGTAGCGCGTGCGCTCAACATTGCTGTAGCCGCCGGTCAGCAACAGGCCGTCCAGCCTGCCAAGAAAATCTTGCGGCAAGATGTGGTCTGTCATCGCCGGGATCAGCAAAGGCACACAGTCGGCAGACCGTGCAACCGCTTGCACATATTTGTCACCGCTTTGGTGGTACATATGCAGGCCGTGCCTTGCGGTTTCGCAGATCACACCGATCACAGGTTTCATTGGCTTTGTTCCTGCAATTTGCTGGTGGCTTCTGCTTCGGTTTCCTCGTGCCACTGGAACAGGTTCATTTCGATGAAAACGAAAGCGATAATCCAGATGAATGCGTCCCAAAAATCGAGGAAATCGCCGTATAGGCCCCATATGGCTGCTGCGATTACCAATATTGAATAGAGCACAGCTTTGATCCAGGCATTGATGCGATAGAGCCCAGCGGTTAACGCACCGCGAATTTGCAGGTAAACATCAATCCACAATACCAGCACGATCAATAGCCACGCCCCTGAATTGGTAACCTCGGTATACCCAAGAAGAATAGATTCTGTGTAGATTTTATCATCGGCAATAATGCTGTTGGCTTCGTTGATAAAATAGGGCGAACTGCCAACGTTGGCGCAGCTTTCTGCTGTCAGCGCAGCGTATGTATCGATGTTGACCATATAGGACAATTGAACGCCGACCGCGTCGCAAGCCGCGACAATGTCTGCGGGGCTGAAGTCCAGCACGAAGATCAGTTTGCCATAGTAGCCGATGAAGGCTTTGACGATGAAAAAGTAACACACAGCGGCGACGATATTGATGGTCCAGCGCAGCAGGCCCTTGTGTTTTTCGTCGTCAATAACCCAGGTTTCCAGCTCAAGCATTATCAAAAGCGCAAGCCAGGCAACCGAATCAACCGCCTGGGCAAAAGCATCAGTGAAATTCGACAGGGTTATCCCGTCCCTGAACCGGTGCGCAGACGACATGTAATCTTCCAGCGCGAACTGAATCACATTATAGATGATCAGCAGATAGATGCTGTATTTCAGCGCCTGGTATAGCGTGCTGGTTTTAACTCCAAATAATGTGCCGGAAAGTGCCATCCAGAAACTGCCTGTAATCTGTATTATTGCCGCTGTTTTACCAGCGAATATCAATGCTCGCAAAAGTGACCACAAATACCCAGAGGTTTCAAGGCCGTTAAATTTGGTGCATGACGTTAAATAAGCCGGGTTTTCTCCATATCGTCTTGCCAACGCATAGGACCCGGCACTATAATGCCATGAGTTTGCGATGGGGGAGCAGTGA
>JAJFIT010000124.1 GCA_021774775.1 Alphaproteobacteria bacterium
CACTGGCCCGAAGCGTTGGCCGCTACGTCATAAAATGTTTGATCGTCCAGACCCAAGGCACGGCCTAAATTGAAGGCCTCGGAGACGCCGATCATTGAGATCGCCAGCAGCATGTTATTGCAAATTTTTGCCGCCTGCCCGTTGCCGCTGTCGCCGCAATGCACGATCTTGGCCCCCATGGGGTCCAGCACCGTTTGCGCGCGCCCAAAGGCTTCTGCGGTACCGCCGACCATGAAAGCGAGCGTGCCCGCTGCCGCGCCGCCAACACCGCCGGAAACCGGCGCGTCAACCATGTCGAAGCCCCTGTCTGCGGCAGCCGCACATACACTGCGCGCGGTTGCCACATCGATGGTTGAGCTGTCGATCAACAGGGCACCAGCTTTAGCGCTCGCAAAAATGCCGTCACCGCCCTCGTAAACCGATTTTACAATCGCGCCCGATGGCAACATGGTGACAACAACGTCGGCGTCTGCCACGGCTTCACCGACAGTGGAAAATGCTTTTCCGCCCGCATCGACAACTGCCGTTCTGGCATCCTCGGAAAGGTCAAAACCAAAAACGCTATAGTCAGCACCAAGAAGGTTTCTTGCCATCGGCAAACCCATGTTGCCCAGCCCGATAAAGGCGATATTTGTCATGATTTTTCCCTCTTTGATCCTGAATCCTAATGATTAGTCTGGCATTTTGAGCTCAAATTCACCCAAATTCGCGAAATAATGCGCGATATCGTCCTCTGAAACCCGGTCCAGCGAGTTCGGATTCCACTCAGGCTTATTGTCTTTATCAATGAGTATCGCCCGCACGCCCTCATAAAAATCACTGGCTTCCATCACCCGGTTCACCATGCGGTATTCCATGCGCATATTGTCGCGGAAATTTTCCAGCACTTCGCCGCGCCGAAGCTGGTTGAAGGTCAGTTTCAAACTGGTCGGCGATTTGGCCACCAAAAGCTTGAACTGCTTCTGCGCCCACTCGCTTTCGTCCAGTTCCAGCGCGTGCAAAATCTCATCGACCCGAACCCCGGAAAACGCGCCGTCAATGTCATCGAAATACAATGCCATCGGTGCGGGTTCAGGGTCAGCGTGGAACCGGTCCAGCACCTCGCGCGCATCGCGGTTGTCTTTAATCTCGGCCGCAGCGAGGGCTGCGATAACATCGTCGATCTGGTCCGAGCGCACATGGTGGCTGGCAATACCCAGCGCATACAAATCAGGTGCCCGAACGCGCGCGCCGGTTAGCGCCAGATACATGCCCGTTTCGCCGGGAAGCCTCGGCAGGAACCAGCCACCGCCCACATCGGGGAACAGGCCAAGGCCGGTTTCCGGCATGGCGAACAGGGTTTTCTCGGTCGCGACCCAGAAATCACCGGGGATGGAAACACCGACGCCGCCGCCCATGGTGATACCGTCCGCAAGGCTAATATAGGGTTTCGGGAATTCGTCGATGGCGATATTCATCAGATATTCGTCATGGAAAAAGTCGCGCCACTCGGTTGTGCCCGCCTTGTAGGACCGGGTCACCTTCACCACGTCGCCGCCCGCGCAGAAGGCTTTTTCGCCCGCGCCGACAACCACAACCGCCTGCACAGACGGCGATATTCTCCAGTCGTCAAGCTGGCGCTTTATCGCCACGCACATGCCGTGGGTCAGACTATTGAGCGCCTTGGGACGATTAAGCGTGATCAGCCCGATGTTGCCGCGCTTTTCAAAAAGAACCTCTGCTTCGATCATAATCAGTCTTTCAACAGGTCGCGGGCGATGACCACGCGCATAATCTCGTTGGTACCCTCAAGAATCTGGTGCACCCGAAGGTCGCGCAGGATCCGTTCGATGGGATAATCCTGCAGATAGCCATAACCGCCGTGCAGTTGCAGCGCCGCGTTGGTGACATCAAAGCCAGTATCAGTGGCCAGCCGCTTGGCCATGGCCGCCGCTGCCGCCGCACCCGGCGCACCCTTGCTGACCTTGTCAGCCGCTGCATATATCAGCAGCCGCGCGGCTTCCAGCTCGGTTGCCATGTCCGCGAGCTTGAACTGGGTCGCCTGAAAATCGGATATGGCCTTGCCGAATTGCTTGCGGTCACGCGTGTAGGCAACAGCCTCGTCCAAGGCGCGCTGCGCGCCCCCGAGCGAACAAGCACCGATGTTCAGGCGTCCACCATCAAGGCCCATCATGGCGATCTTGAAGCCCTGCCCTTCCGCACCGACCAGGTTGGCGGCAGAGATACGACAGTCATCAAACATCACCGCACAGGTGGGTTGACTGTGCCAACCCAATTTCTTTTCCTGCGCGCCGAACGACAGACCCGGTGTGTCTTTTTCGACCACAAAACAGCTGATGCCGCGCGCGCCGTCATCGCTGGTGCGGGCCATCACCACATAAACATCTGACGTGCCACCGCCCGAGATAAACGCCTTGGCACCGTTCAGCACATAACTGTCGCCGTCACGCACCGCCTTTGTTTTAACCGCTGCGGCGTCTGAGCCAGCGCCCGGTTCGGTCAGGCAATAGCTTGCCATCCTGTCCAGTGTCGCCAGCTCTGCCACGAAACGCTCGCGCTGTTCGTCGTTGCCGAACCGGTCGATCATCCATGTCGCCATATTATGGATCGAGATCATCGCTGCAGTTGACGGGCAGCCCATGGAGAGCTGCTCAAAAATAAGCACGCTTTCAACCCGGCTAAGGGCGCAGCCACCGCCGTCCTCGGAGATGTAAATACCACCAAAACCAAGCTCTCCGGCTGCGCGCGCCACGTCGGCGGGCCAGTGTTTGTCTTCGTCCCACTGATGCGCGTGCGGCGTTATCCGGTCTGCGGTGAAACCACGGGCCATGTCCTGAATGGCGCGCTGATCTTCATTGAGTGTGAAATCCACTGCAACTTTCCCTACAAAAATCCAGTGCTGCCCGGCCACAGCCGGACAGCGATTAATTAAATTTACTATTCGACCTTGTTGCCGTCTGCGTCCCAAACCTCAATCGGCCCAAGGTTCAGCTCGCGGATGCCCGGCTCAATCACTGCGCGGTCGCCAACTATCAGCCATGTCAGTCGCTCTGGCTGGATATCGGCCTGTGCCTGCGCCTTGATTTCTTCGATATCAAGCGACTGGAACTGGCCTTTCAGGCTCGGCACATAGCCATTGTCGCGGCCAAAACGGTTGTTTGACAGCATGCTGCCCAGCACCGAACTTGCAGTTTCAAACTGGCCCGGCAGGCTGTTGATGCGCTTGGCAACAAAGATAGAAAGCTCATCCTGTGTCGCCGGGCGTGCCCCCAAATAGGCGGTGAACTCTTTGCCGAGTTCAGCAACCGATTCCCTGGTTTTGTCGGTTTGCACCGGCGCATACACCAGCCACATGCGCTGGCCGCGTGCGCCAGTTGTGAAAGTATAGGCACCGTAGGCCCAGCCCTTGTCCTCGCGCAGGTTCATATTGACCCGGCTGGTGAACTCGCCGCCCAGAATATCATTGGCCATTTCCTGGGTTTGGAAAGCAGGATCACCGCTGGACGGGAATAGATGCCCGGCCAAAATAAGCGACTGGGGCGAGCCCGGCTTGTCGACGATGATCACCCGAGCACCGTCAGGCAGGGCCGCCTCACCGATATTCTTGGCGGGAACCGGTGTCGCGGGCGCTTGCCAGTCGCCAAAGGTGCGGCCAAGGGCAGCTGTTGCTTCTGCGAGTGTTATATCACCGACCATAAAGATGGTGGCGTTGTCAGGCCGTATCCAATCGGTGTGGAAGGCAACCAGATCATCGCGGGACATGCCCTCAACATCTTTAACCGTTCCAGACCCCGTGTAAGGCACGCTGTAGCTGTGGCCTTCGCCGTACAGTATCGCTGGCAGTGTGCGCAGCGCCAGTTGCACCGGCTGGGCTTTTTCCTGCGCGATACTTTGTATCCACCGCGGTTTCAGGCGATCAATCTCATCCTGCTCAAACGCCGGGTTCCTGACCACATCAGCGGCCAGCGCCAATGATGCGTCCAGATTAGGCTTCAGCGCCGACAGGCTAACCGTGCTCATATCCAGATTGGAGCCAGTGGACAGGGTTGCGCCCAGCCCTTCAGCTTCGGCTGAAATTTCCAGCGCATTGCGGCTTGCGGTGCCCTCGTCCATCATTGCCAAGGCAAAACTGGCGGTGCCGAGCGGACGGCCCGCATCAGCAGCATAACCCGCATCAAACTGCATCGCCATCGTGACAACCGGAACGGTTGGGCGGTTGGCCACAACAACCCGCATGCCGTTAGCGAGCGTTGCTTCTTCAATCGCCGGGAATGCCAAATCGGGCAAATCACCAACGGTCGGCAAGCCTGCCGAACGGTCAACACCTTCACTGGTGGCATATTCCGGTGCCGGGCGAACCGTCAGCTGATAATAGCCCTGGCTTAACCACTTCTGCGAGGCTTCAAGAACCTGAGCAGAAGACGCACTGTTTAAATGATCAACTGCTTCCGAATAAAAGTTAGGATTACGAGCGTAAAGTTCGCTTTGCGCAAGGGCGGTGCCTTTACCGCCAAAGCCGCCAACCTGCTCTAGCCCGCGCACCTGACTGGCGATAATGCTGGTTTTCACCCGCTTGAGTTCAGCCGCAGTTGGGCCTTCGGCCAGATAGGTGTCCATAACTTCATCGATCAGGCGCATGGCCTCGGCCTCGTCAACACCCGGCTTCAGGGTTACCTGCACCTCAAACATGCTGGCCAGTTCAAAGGGCTGCATGCTGGCTTCCACGCTGACGGCCAACTGGTTGTTGTAAACCAGCGACTGATACAGCCGGGAGTTTTTGCCGCCGCCGAGCACGTCGGCTGCCAGCACCAATTCAGAAGCGTCCAGATCGGTGCGCGGTGCCACTGCCCAATTGCGGTAGATGCGCACTTGCGGTGCTTTCAGATCAACCATTTCCTCGACGGTGTTATTCACCCGGGTTGGCACCCATGCACGGTGCTGCTTGAGCGCCGGACCGGCACCGATGTCACCAAAATATTTTTCCATCATCGGGCGAGCGGTGTCGGCGTCTATGTCGCCAGCCAGCACAATCACTGTGTTAGTCGCGCCGTAATATTGGCGGAACCAATCTTTTACGTCATCCAATGAGGCAGCCTGCAAGTCTTCCAGTGAGCCGATGGTTGAATGACGGTACGGGTGGCCAACCGGGAACAAGCCCTCAAGCTGGCGGTATTCCACCAGGCCGTATGGTGCGTTGTCGCCCTGGCGCTTTTCGTTTTGCACAACCCCGATCTGGTTATCCAGTTTTTCCTGGGTGACAGCGCCCAGCAAATGACCCATGCGATCCGATTCCATCCACAGCGCCATTTCCAGCGCGGGTGTTGGCACATTCTCGAAATAATTGGTGCGGTCAAACCAAGTGGTGCCGTTCATACTGGTGGCACCAACGGCATCGAACGGTTTGAAAAATTCGTCGTTGTAATTTTCCGAGCCATTGAACATCAAATGCTCGAACAAATGGGCAAAACCTGTTTTGCCAGCTGGTTCGTCCTTGGAGCCCACATGATACCAGACACCGACGGAGACAATGGGTGCCTTGCGGTCTTCGTGCACGATAACACGCAGGCCGTTGTCCAGTTCAAACTTCTCATACGGAATATGCACTTCAAGATCAATGCCCAGTTCGTTACCCTGATTCGGGCTCTGATTGGCCACCGTGTTATTACCCGCAGGCGCATCGCACGACGCAAGTGCGCCCAAGGCGGCTGTGCCGATTAGTAAATTTCTAAATTTCATTATAGTTCCCCGCTATATGTGGCCCTGTCATGGTGGCCGTTTGTTGTGCCTCTGTTATTATCCCTCCAACCTCACACAACGGGTTTGTCCCGCTGGCAGCCTATGGGCGTATTAAGCCCGAAACCTTTTCGCGATTTCGGGCTAGTTCATTCTGGCCTTAGTCTAGCTGTTTAAAGTTGGAATCACAAATTCCGCACCTGCGCGAATACCAGTGGGCCAGCGCTGGGTAACCGTCTTGGTTTTGGTGTAGAAACGCACTCCTTCCATGCCGTGCTGGTTGATGTCGCCGAAGGCCGAGCTTTTCCAGCCGCCAAAAGTGTGGAACGCCAGTGGCACAGGGATGGGAACGTTTACACCGACCATGCCAACTTCAACATTGTTGGCATAGGCACGCGCGGTGTCACCGTCGCGGGTGAAGATGGATGTACCGTTGCCGAATTCATGTTCGGTTGGCAGGCGGATGGCGTCGTCAAAGGTTTCGGCGCGCACTATTTGAAGCGTTGGTCCGAAAATTTCCTCGCGGTAAGACCGCATGCCCGACTTGACGTTGTCGAACAAGGAACCGCCCAGATAATAGCCGTCCTCGTAGCCCTGCATATTATATTGGAAGTTACGACCATCAACAACCACATCCGAGCCTTCCTGCTCGGCAAGGTCAAGATAACCGCGCACTTTTGCCATATGGTCGGCGGTGACCAGCGGGCCAAGCTCCGCGTCCATGTCCATGCAGTGACCAACCTTCAGGGCTTCCACCCGCGGGGTCAGCATCTCAACCATTTTGTCGGCCACTTGCTTGCCAACCGGCACCGCAACAGAAATCGCCATGCAGCGCTCGCCCGCCGAGCCGTATGCCGCGCCGACAAGGGCGTCTGCAACCTGATCCAGATCAGCGTCCGGCATGACAACCATGTGATTTTTGGCACCGCCCATTGCCTGACAGCGCTTGCCGTTGGCCGTGCAAGTTGAATAAACATACTGCGCGATCGGTGTTGAACCGACAAACGAAACCGCTTTCACCCGCGGGTCGGTGCAAATAGTGTCCACCGCTTCCTTGTCGCCGTTAATCACATTGAACACGCCGTCCGGCAAGCCTGCTTCCGCCCATAATTTCCCCAGCATCATCGGCACGCTCGGGTCTTTCTCTGA
>JAJFIT010000125.1 GCA_021774775.1 Alphaproteobacteria bacterium
TGGTGGTTCGGTTGGTGGGTACGTTGCAAGGGCGACTGTAACGCGGGCAAAACCTGCACTTTGTTGTGGCGCAGGAAAAACACCGAAGAAACATGGGCCGACGCTGGTGTCATTCCCGGCGGCAGTGTCAAATGGAGTGACGCCATGGAATATAGGTGCACTTGCCGCTAAACCCGACCCTGTTGGGGGTATTTATGGGTGGTGCCTGTTCCGCCTGATCGCTTCTGGCGACCAAATCAGGAATTTTAGCCACACCGTGTTAACGGCGGTGCATTGGCGCTGGCTTTTATAGCTGTCCGGGTCTATACACCGCCCCCATGAACACACCGGAACATATACCTGCCGAAAAAACGCCAGATAACGTAAGCTTGGGCTCGCGCGTGGGCTTTGTCTCGCTGGGTTGCCCCAAGGCGCTGGTGGACAGCGAACGCATCCTGACCAAGCTGCGCTCGGAAGGTTATGAGATCGCGGCTGAATACCAAGGCAGCGATGTTGTCATCGTCAACACCTGCGGTTTTATCGACAGCGCCAGGCGAGAAAGCTTCAACGCGATCAAAGAGGCTATGGCTGAGAACGGCAAGGTAATCGTGACCGGCTGTCTGGGAGTGGACGAAGGCGCGGTGCGCGAAGTGGCCCCGGGTGTGCTGGCGGTCACCGGCCCGCAGCAATATGAGCAGGTAGTCAACGAAGTGCACAAAGCCGCACCGCAACCACACGAACCTTATGTTCATTTGGTGCCGCCTGCAGGCCTGAAATTGACGCCGCGGCATTACTCATATGTGAAAATATCCGAAGGCTGCAACCACCGCTGCAAGTTCTGCATCATCCCCAGCTTGCGCGGTGATCTGGCGTCCCGGCCGATCCGTGCTGTGCTGCGCGAAGCTGAAAAACTGGTCGAGGCCGGCACCAGCGAGCTGATGATCATCAGCCAGGACACCTCCGCCTACGGGCTGGACCTGAAGCACCAGACCGAGACATGGAAAGACCGCGATATCCGCGCCCATATGACCGACCTGGCGAGCGCGCTGGGTGATTTGGACGTTTGGGTGCGGCTGCATTATGTCTACCCCTACCCGCATGTGGACGATGTGATCCCGCTGATGGCGGACGGCAAAATTCTGCCCTATCTGGACATCCCCTTCCAGCACGCCAGCCCCAGGGTTCTGCGCGCCATGCGCCGCCCGGCCAATGACGCCAAAGTGCTGGAACGTATCAAAAAATGGCGCACCATTTGCCCGGAAATTGTCATCCGCTCCACCTTCATTGTTGGCTTCCCCGGCGAGACAGAAGAAGATTTTCAGTATTTGCTGGATTGGATGGCTGAGGCCCAACTGGACCGGGTTGGATGCTTCAAATATGAAGCGGTTGAGGGCGCAGTTGCCAACGAACTGCCAAACCCCGTACCCGAAGACGTGAAGCAGGACCGCTGGAACCGTTTCATGGCGGTAAGTCAGCAAATTTCCGCCGAAAAGCTTAAAAAACGCATCGGCATGGAAATGGCCGTGCTGATCGACAGCGTTGACGATGATGGCGGCGCGGTTGGCCGCACCTACGCCGATGCGCCGGAGATTGACGGGCAGGTTCACCTGTCCGGCGCAGAAGGCCTGAGCGAAGGCGATATGGTCATGGCCCATATTGACAGCGCCGACGACTATGACCTGTTTGCAACGGTTGTGCATGACGAAGAAGACGAGTGGGATTGGTAACCTAAACTGCTATCAGGACGACAAACAGTTTGCCTGTAGTGACGACAGGGCCTAACCTATTCAAAAGACACGTTTGAGGGGGTTCAAACATTTCTTTGGTTCGTAAACGATACAGAATGGCAGCAACCGCACCGGTTCGGGTTTTACCAGCTCGTATTTTATCTGTGCTGATTACTTTGATACTGTTTTTTACCATGGGCCTTCGCGCCGACGATACACCAGCCCCCAACCTGCTGCCCACTGCCTGCCATTTCACAACAGATACCGCACCAAAATTCCCTTCGATGCTGGACGAGGCTGCACAAGCAGACTGCACCGGCAAGCCAAGCCAATCATCGCGCATGGTTTGGCTTTCGCTGGACGTGCAACTGGCCAAGCCTGCCTCTAATACCGCGTATGACCTTACCATGCTGCGGCACTGGACAGAGAGAGCCGTTATTCAGTTTCATTATGCCGATGGCTACATGCTGGACTATGACGTTGGTGCTTATGATTTTGACACCTATTGGTCGGTGGGTAACCATATCAATTTTCAGGCACCCGCGCGCAGCGCCCCGGTGAGCCATATTTTGGTTGGCTTCCAGAATGCATCATCAATCAAGCTGTTCCATGAAATCACCCTTGTCAAAAGTGCGGACTGGGCGACGCGGCAAACAGCAGGCTTGCTGTTAACCACAGTGATTACCGGCATACTTTTGGCGATGTTTTTCTACAACATTGCCCTGGCGGCGGTCCTGCGGTTCAACTTCCATTTTCACTATTGCCTCGTCGCGTTCGCGGCCCTTGCCTACAACATTACGGCATACGGTTTTCTGTCGTACCTGCTGCCGGGGCTGGTCAGTCACGGCGACCAGATGAATATTACCATTCTGGCACTTGGCCTGAACGGTCTGGCAGGCATACTCTTCCTCTGCAGTTTTCTGGAAGACGGTATTCTCACA
>JAJFIT010000126.1 GCA_021774775.1 Alphaproteobacteria bacterium
TGATCGGGCAACTTGCAGAATTTGGCGGTAGCCTTCGGTGACAACCAGGCCGGTTTTTGCGCCTTTGCCTTCCAGTACCGCATTGGTGGCCACTGTTGTGCCGTGGAGAAACTGTTCGATGTCGGATGGTTTGATACTTGCCTGATCACAAATTGCCCTGGTGCCGCTGATAACGGCCTCGGAAGGGTCATGCGGCGTACTCGGCACCTTGTCGCGCCAGGTTTTACCCGTTTCTTCCTCGATCAGTAGAAGGTCGGTGAATGTGCCCCCCACGTCTACGCCCAGTCTGTATGGCATGCTTCGCTCTCCCTATTCTCGCTGGCTGTTTCTGTGCCAACGAAATGTCTATTGTCTCAAATTCTAATCGTTTGTTATTTCCGGCGCTGGAAACCCGCCCGCCTGACTGACCATGGCAGGCGGTGTGCGGCCCAGAACCGTTTCGGCCCAATTGGCCAGTTTGATCATTTTGTCCAGGTCAATTGCGGTTGCAACCCCGGATTCGTGCAGCAAATACAGCAGGTCTTCGGTGCCAATGTTGCCTGTAGCTTTGGGCGCAAACGGACAACCGCCCAGACCCGCAACTGAGGCATCCAGTGTGGTGACCCCGGCTTCGTAAGCGGCCCAGGCGTTAGCGAGGCCTGTATTTCGTGTGTTATGGAAATGGGCGCGTAGCGGCATGTCGGGCAGGCGCTCTCTGATTTTCGAGATCAGTTCTGTGACCCGAAGCGGCGAACCAACACCTATTGTGTCGGCAATGGCGATTTCCCTTGGCTGTTCTTCTGCAATGCTTTCGGCCATGGCGACAACGCGGGCCTGGTCTACGCGTCCTTCAAACGGACAGCCGAAAGAGGCCGAGATAGTTGCCTGAGCAGACATGCCTTCAGTTCTGGCCAGGCGGATCATGTCTTTTGTGATGCTAACCGATTCCTGTGACGTTTGGCCCTGATTTTTCTCCGCGAATGTATCGGAGGCAATGGCAACACAGCCCACTTCGTCAATCCCGCGCTTGTTGCCTTCACGGGTTGCAAGCGCGCGCAGCAAGCCTCGTTTATTTAATATCAACCCAATATAGGTCATATCTTTCCGGTCACTCAGACCAGCAATAACATCTTCTGCGTCTGCCATTTGCGGCACCCGCTTTGGGTGGACGAAGCTTGCCACTTCCATGCGCCGGATGCCGGCATCGATGGCACCGTTGATCATGTGGAGCTTATCAGCGGTTGAGAACACGACTTTTTCATTCTGCAGGCCGTCGCGCGGTCCGACTTCCAGAATTTCAACATTCGTCGACGGTTGTGAGTTAGCCGTTACAGTCATCAATTACCCAATCCAAATTTACGAAAAAATGTATACAATTTAGTTCTGCAATTGTATACAAAAATTCTATGTGCAGTATCTTTCTTTAATATAGACGCTATTGTCGATGAGATAAATCATTGGGAGACATGATGTGACGAGTGCCACTTCCTTCGGTGCCCTAAAGGGTCTTAGAATGATCGAATTGGGCCAATTGATCGCGGGGCCCTTTTGTGGGCAATTGATGGCAGATCATGGTGTTGAGGTGATTAAAGTCGAAGCCCCGGGCATTGGTGACCCCATGAGAAAATGGGGCCAGAGCGCACCTTTGTGGTGGCCGGTGGTTGCCCGCAACAAAAAGTGTGTAACGCTGAACCTGCGGGAAAGAGAAGGTCAGGGCATTTTGAAGGAAATGGTCAAGAAAACCGATTTTCTTCTGGAAAATTTTCGGGCGGGCACCATGGAAAAATGGGGCCTGTCATATGAAGAACTGAAAAAAATAAACCCCCGCTTGATTATGATTCGGGTGTCCGGGTTTGGCCAGACCGGCCCTTACGCAAAAAAAGCCGGTTATGGCTCTATCGGTGAAGCCATGGGCGGCATGCGTAATTTGGCGGGTGATCCGGCGACTCCGCCCAGCCGCATCGGGCTTTCTATTGGCGATTCGCTGGCTGCAACATACGCCTGCCTCGGTGCGCTGATGGCACTACGTCACCGCGATCAAACCGGTGAGGGGCAGATGGTTGATTCTGCGATTTATGAAGCGGTTTTGGCAATGATGGAATCGGTGGTGCCGGAATATAGTCAGGGTGGTTATGTGCGCGAGCGAACGGGATCTGTTCTGCCGAAGGTGGCACCGTCAAATGCCTATCCCACCAGGGACGGTGACATATTAATTGCTGCTAATCAGGACACGGTGTTTAAACGGTTGGCGGCCGCGATGGGCAAGCCAGAGATGGCCGATAGCCCCGAGTATGCAACCCATCAGGCTCGCGGCGAACGCCAGCAAGAACTGGACAAAATGATCACCGAGTGGACGAAGGGTTTTACCAGCGACGAGATGCAGGCGCTGATGGACGAGTACGGCGTTCCGGCCGGGAAGATATTCAAGGCACCGGATATGTTAACCGACCCACAATTTGAAGCGCGCGACGCGATTGTGAAAGTTGACCACCCGGCGTATGATAAGCTTTATATGCAGAATGTTTTTCCGAAGCTTTCTGAGACGCCCGGCAAAATTCGCTGGGCAGGCCCAACCGAACTGGGTCAGCATAACGGCGAGGTTTATCGTGATCTGCTGGGGAAATCTGAGGCCGAACTTGAAGAAATGCGGGCCGCTGGAACAATTTAATGCCTGATATGGACGCCAAACCAACCCTTGAAGAAGACTATGAGGCAGCAGGCTTTGGTGGCCAACTGGGTTTTGGCACGTCGCCAGCATTGCTGATCATTGACATGTGCATGGCTTATCTGGACCCTGCGGCACCGCTGTATGCGGGCATAGAGGCAGAGCATGGTCAAGTCAAACGGCTTTTGGATGCATTCAGGGTGGTGAAACGGCCTGTTGTTCATACCCGCGTTGAATACGGCGCTGGCGGTGCAGACGGCGGGTTATTTTATAAAAAAGTGAGCGCGTTGAAGTGTTTCGACAAAGGCAACCCATTCGCACAGCCGCCTGAAGACCTGGCACCCGGGGATGACGAGATCGTTGTCACCAAACAATATGCCAGCGCTTATTTCGGTACCTCGCTGGCAAGTACGTTGAGGGCACTGGGTTGCGACAGTGTGGTTATTACAGGTGTCAGCACATCGGGCTGTGTGCGGGCAAGCGCGCTGGATACGCTTCAAAGTGGCTTCATTCCGCTGGTTGTGGAAGACGCTTGCGGCGACCGCGATCACGGCGTCCACAAAGCCAATATTTTTGATTTGCGCGCCAAATATGCTGATATTGTCAGCACGGACCAGATTGTGGACCGTGTACAAGCCGGTTGGGTTTGAGCAGCCTGCCCAGGCAGCAATCTGATCTTCTGGAAATTAATTTTTTTGGCAAGCCGCTACAAACTGATTTGCTGCGTCAGGTGTCTTCAACTTTATGACTATTCATAAACTTGCGCAGCGCTGAAATAATGTGGGTTTTCATCACGGAGGCAGCCCAGGCACCGTCTCCGGCCTGTAATGCCCGGATGATTTCCAGGTGGTGGTTGTTGCTCTGCTGAAGTTCTTCGCTTGTGTATTGGCGCGCGGTCTGTGCAACCAGTGGTGGCTGGATAATCTGCGCCAGTGTATCAGCGAGCATGCGACTGGCCGATGCATCAACCAATATTTGGTGGAATGCTTTATTTTCTGTCAGAAAAACCTCTATCGCCGGTGGGCCCTTTTTATTCAACATCGATTGTATTCTGCCATGGATCCCTTCCAGCGCGACAATGTCTTCCGATGAGATATTTTTGGTTGCTCGCTCAACGATAATTGCTTCCAAAATTGAACGCAGTTCGAATATGTCTTTGACGTCGTCCACAGTCCAATGGTTGACAAATACCCCCTGGTTGCTGCGGGTCACTACATATCGGTCGATCGCAAGTTTGCGCAGCGCATCTCTAACCGGGGTTCTGCTGACGCCGCATTTTTCTACCAGCTCACCTTCCTTCAGGTGTCTCCCAGCTGGAAATTCACCGTTGAGAATGCTTTCCCTGATGATGCCATAGGCCTTTTCGGTCGCGTTAGACATCTAATTTGTATACTCCGTTGTATAATTATTCTCTTTAATGTATACAATTATCCATAAGATGCAATATAATGCACATTGGATAACGCTATCGAAACAAGTATCGCACATATTGTGGGCGTCGTTTGGTAAATAAACACCGAAGGCCGGAGAGTATGCCTGAATACTCCGTGGGAACATGAGGAGGGGACTATGAGTTCTAGAAGTTATTGCGCGCGCTCGGCTGCGGGTGCGTCAACCATAGCTATTTTAACATCGGCGTTTATTTCTGCGCCGACATTGGCGCAACAAGATGACGGCGATGAAGGTTTCACACTAGAGGAAATTGTTGTTACGGCTCGTCGTCGCTCTGAAAGTCTGAAAGACGTGCCGGGCACTGTATCGGTTGTTTCGGCTTCCACCATTCGCAGTGCAGGTGTGGAACGGGCTGAGGATTTCATTGCGCTTACACCCGGTGTTACCATGGTAAACGCCGCTGAAGTTGGTGACACACAGGTGAATATTCGCGGTATTAACGGTGCCCGCGATGCAGAAAACAGTTTCGCTTATATCCTGGACGGCATCCTCTATACCAACCCTGCGGCCTTTAACCGCGAATATACTAACCTCTCTCAGATCGAAATATTCAAGGGTCCGCAAGGCGCGATCTATGGTCGTAATGCTGCGGCTGGAGCAATCATCGTAAAGACCACCAAGCCGGGCAACGAGTTTTCTGCAAACGGAACAGCAAGTTTTGCTGAAGACAATAGCTATCTGCTTAAAGCATCAGCCTCCGGGCCGCTGGTTGAAGATGAGCTGTTTTTTCGGCTTGCTGCTGATTGGCGCAAATCTGACGGATTTTATCGGAACAGTTTCCAAAACGGTGCCAAAATCGTGGACCGTTTTGAAGGCTATAACATTAACGGACGCCTTGTTTGGGAAGGCTCGGAAAACCTGAGCATTGATATGAAGATGCGCTACGGCAAGGTAGACGCGGGTTCGATTACGTTTAACTCTACCTTCAATTTGCCAGTTTTTGCCTCTGCGACAAACACACCGGCAGCGTTCCAGGATGTGAATGATTTTGACTTTTTGTTTCAGTCGAATGTGGCTTCGGATAATGACCAGGAATCGTTCGAGTTTTCAACGAAATTTGATTACGACCTGGACGGCATGGTGCTTACCGGCTGGGTTCTTTACAGCGACATTGAGAATAATCTGATTTCTGACGGCACGTCGGCGGCCTTTGGCTTTTACGCGCCGGATGCGGCTTGTCAGCAGTCAATCGCTGACTTGAATGCGGCGGGCCAGACGCTGCTGGCACCGCAGTTTATTGGTCAAACCCCGGTCGGCGTAATTTTCGACCCTAACGGCTCGTTTCTGGGGGCTTATACCCCTAGTACCTGTGACGGTATTCAGGAGCAGTTGCGTAACCAGAAAGACTTTAGTGCAGAACTGAGATTGGCGTCAGACGACGACAGTGACCTTCGCTGGATGATTGGTGCCTATTTCCTTGATATTGATCGCCAGGTCGGGGTTTCCCTGAACCGGGATGGTGGAGCTGACCCTGTTCGCGGGCTATATCAGCCCAGCGGGCCCAATGCGACCGCGTCGCTGATCCATGACCAGTTTGACAGCACGGTTTTTGCTGTTTTCGGGCAGCTTCAATATGATGTGAGCGACGATGTCGAGCTGTCGCTGGCACTTCGGTACGACAATGAGAAACGAGAGGTTTCCAGCCTTGTTCCATTTGATGCAACACAGTCGGTCATCGATCTGAACTTTGACGGCGTCTTTAATGATCCGCTTAATCCTGCCCTTTCAAGCTTGATCAACTCAACCGGCTCAATTGCCGATAACGAGCGGACATTCTCAGAGTTTGAGCCCAAAGTGGCACTAACGTGGGATGCGTCTGACGAGCTTACACTGTTCGCCAGTTGGGGCGTTGGTTTTAAGGCCGGCGGTTTCAACAACTCGGGCAGCGCAGCGACGGTCAACATCTTCAATAATGGTTTCATTAACGGCGGAATCGGGATCAACTTTGCTGATGATTTGGGTGTGGCACTGCCGGTTATCACCGACGACTATGAAGAAGAGACCTCAAGCGCGTTTGAGGCCGGTTTTAAATCCAATTTCTTTGACGGTCGCCTGCAACTGAGTGGTTCTGCTTATTACACCAAAGTTACCGACATGCAGTTCTTTGAATTCTTCGTCGGGAGCTTCGGTTTGCTGCGGGTTGTCTCAAATCTTGATGAAGTTGAGTTGTACGGGGGTGAACTCGGGGCCACGGTTTACCTGGATGAGCATTTCCGTGTGTTTGGCGGTGCGAACTTCACCGAAAGCGAAATTCAGGAGAATAGTTCGCGGCCAGATACGATTGGCAATAAATCACCTTACACACCAGACTATACGGTTAATGTGGGGGCTGATTTTGATTATCCAATTTCGCAGACACTAACCCTGTTTGGCCGGGTCGATGCCCAGTTTATCGGTGCCACATGGTTCCACACTGTCCAGGAGGGCCAGCGGGCCACCATTTTCCAGCCATTGTTTGAGCTTGGTTTCGGTGCCGGTGCCGGCGGGTTGGGGATTGCTGACTTTTCCAATGCCCGGCGCGACGCCTACCATACTGTGGACATCCGTATCGGAATCCGCGGTGAAGGCTGGGCACTGACAGCGTTTGGTTCAAATATTACCAACCAGAACTATCTGGAAGAGGTTATTCCGGCGCCGGAGTTTGGTGGATCATTTAACCACCCGGGCGCTCTTAGCCGGTACGGCGTTGAAGTGTCCTTTAACTTTTAGACGGCGGCATACTCAACAAAAAGGGCACCTGATGGTGCCCTTTTTTTATACCTGTATTTATTCGTGCGACGGTGTCAGCGAATATTCTTGACGTCCTCCGGGTTGATAACCCGGTACAGCATCGCAGGACGGTGTGGCCCACTTGAATATTTTTTGCCGGTGGCTTCGATGACATCCAGCGAAAAGACCCATTTGCGGAAATTGCGCTTGTCGCGCGGTTTGTCTGTTGCTTTCTCGTAAACATCCTGAAGATAGGACAGGGTAAATTCGTCGGGCATCAGTTTGAACCCTACGGTTGAATAGTCCATCTTTGCGGCCAAGCGCTTGCGTGCCATGTTTAAAATTTCGCTGTGGTCGAACGAAAGTTTGGGGACGTCATCAACCGCAAACCATTCGGCTTCATCGGCATCGGTACCGGCTTCAAGCGTAACGTTTTTGCCTGGAATCAAGGCATAATAAGCGACACTGATAACCCGTTCGCGTGGGTCACGATTTATGCCGCCGAAAGTGTACAGCTGTTCAAGGTAAACACCCTTGATGCCCGCTTCTTCCTCCAGCTCGCGCGTAGCGCAAGTATCCAGGCTTTCATCGATCTTGACGAAGCCGCCCGGAAGCGCCCATTTGCCTTTAAAAGGCTCCATGCCGCGTTTTATAAGAAGTACTTTAAGTGCGCCATCAAGAACAGTTAATATCACAATATCTGTTGTGACGGCTGGATGTGGATATTCATATGTATATGTATATGTCATTTTACTATAACCCGTAGACCCCCCTACTTCCACCAGTTTGGCGGAAGCCTATGTGCAATAAACCGGTCAAGCCGCCGTAGTATCGCATGCTCACTTTCCCAAAGAGCTGTAGTGATCAGTATCTTATTGTATCGGTACACTAATGGCTACATCTAAATACAAAATTGCGGTATTTAAATACAAAATAAATAAAAACTATTGCAGGTGGAACAATAGGATACCTATCGTTGTAGCTGCTCACCCGCACGTTTTGCAGTTGCACGCAGAGCGATATATTTCTTGAAATTCGTTTCTTCCACCTGGCCGCAATAAGCATTGGTGGTGCCGCCTGAAGCAGCAATTACAGCAGTTTGCCGGGCAATTCGGTAGCCATATTCAAATCCGTAGGCATCGCCGGCAACATCTGTCATCAGTGCCGCTTGTTGGTCTTTGTTCAATGTTTCCAGAATGCCGTATTCTGCTTCTTTAAACAAAGCCAACAGAATTTGCTGCAAATGGCTACTGGACAATTCATTAATCGGGGTCATGTCCACATTCAAATCATGGCGCTTGCAGACCTGCAAATAGGCCCTGAATTCTGCGGCCTCGCCGACATATTTATACAGCCGTTGGTTGGTGCGCCTGAACCTCTGCCACCATTCCTGTGATATAATCCGAAGGTCGGCTACATTTTCAGGTGTCCACATGCCGTTACGATCATCCGCTTCAACAGGAGGGTTTTGGGCGGGGCCTGGGACAGGCCTTTGGGCAGGGTCTTGCGCCGGGCCTTGAGCCAACGCAGGACAGGCTGCAAGCAGGAAAGCTACGGTGAATATTTTTAAACGAGTGAGCATGTAATGTCCTGAATCTGCATATAAGTTAATTGGAGCTTTCCGTTATTAATCGAATTTGTCAATATAGTGCGGCAGATAACAGCGGCTGGATACAGCCCAATAGGCGTGAGGCTCATTTTAAGTGAAAATTTTGGTCGCAATTATAGGGGGCGCAGCAATGAGCGGCACGCCAGCAGTGGTTTCTGCATCTAATGCAGTTGGTGATGATTGTCTGGTCACTGAAACAACGGTGAAAGGCACCTCGTTGCAGGGATTGCTTTGGGCGGACCAGCTTATCAAAATATACGGTCTTGGCTGCGGTTTCCCCGAGCGTTATGACTATGTGGTTTTCCGGTCTGACGAGGCGGATTTGCCGGTGATAAAACAACTGTGGGGGCAGCCCGGCGACACTTTAACAGTTTTGGATAACGGCCGGTTCGAAATTAACGACACCGAGGCCCGGACCCCGTTTAATAAGCCATACCGGCTGCTGGGTTCTGCCAGAACTCGTTTGCTAAAGCTAGTGGGGCGGCTTGACGGATATCTGGTGCTTGGTCATCCGGGAAGTGTTGATTCCACTCGGGTAGGCTTGCTGTCAAAAGCCGACATCTTGGGCTACGTACTGAAAAATTCATCCGACTGACCCTAATTTGCGCCAGCGCCCACCCGCACTAACCGCCCCGGTAGCGCACCGGTCAGCGCATCGTTTTTAATAACCGGCACACCGTTCACCAGGGTGGCGATATAGCCCTCCGCATTCTGCAACAGCCTTTGTCCTCCGGCGGGCAAATCCCTGACCATTTTTGGTGGCTTAATACACAAATTGGCGTGATCAATGACATTGATATTGGCTTTCAGCCCAACCTTCAGCCGCCCGCGGTCTTTGAAACCTGCGAAGTCGGCAATTTCCGAGGTCAGTTTTTTGACGGCGTCCGGCAGCCCAATAGTGCTACCTTTTTTTCGGTCCCGCGCCCAATAATACAATAGATAGCTGGGGAAACTTGCATCGCAAATGGTACCAACATGAGCGCCGCCGTCGGACAGGCCCATGACCGACTGTGGGTGCGACATCATCTCGTAAACCGCGTCATAATTCAGATCGGTGTAATTATAAATTGGAAAATAGAGGAATTCCTCGCCGTCATTTTCCAGCAGGATATCGTAAATTTTTTCAAGCGGTTTCATGCCGTCCGCTTCGGCGGCTTTATAGACCGATTGTTCCAGCGATTGCTCATAGTCAGGGTTTTCACCGAGACGGAACATTTTGCAGGAAATGAAATCGATCTGTGCCAACAGCATGTCAGCGATCGGTGGAATAGGGGTGCCGTCGCCAGCCAGTTTTTCCGAGCTTTCCGACAATAATTGCACTTTAAATGCAGGGTCGCGCATGGCCGCCACACGCTCGCTCAACGATAGCCCGCTGATTTTCTTGTAGCTGGGGAAGCCGATGAAGGGATGAAATGTACATTGAAGACCCAAAATAACGCCGATGCCGCGCGGCGCAACCTGCAGGCTGACATTCAGGCCGCGAGCTTTGGCATCTTCGCTGCGCGATAGTATCTCGCGCCATTGTTTCGGGGCGAAGTCTCGCTGCATCAACGAGAGCGAAAAGGGCCTGCCGTCTGCGCTGGCGGCGAACTCTTCCAACAACTTCCATTCCCGGTCGAACGCTTCCGGGTCGCCGCGTTCCAGATCGAAATCATTCACTGCCTGCAAAATGCCGTGATCCAGGCCTTTCAGTGCAGCGGCAATACCGGTCAGTTCGCTTGCCGTCGCCTCAGACGAAGGGGTCCACTCGCCGTCGGCGGACCGGTGAACGTCTGACCTGCCGGTTGAAAAGCCAACAGCCCCCGCTTCCAGTGCGCTACGGGTCAGGTTGCGCATCTGCTCTATGTCGTCTTTTGTCGCGGGTTCATTGAAAACGGCGCGGTCGCCCATAACAAATACCCGAAGCGGGTCGTGGACAACCTGGGCCGCGAAATCGATGGTGTGGGGAAAATCGATCGCATCCATATAGTCTTCAAATGTGGTCCAGTTCCAGGTTAGACCTTCAGATAGGGCTGTGCCGGGAATGTCCTCAACGCCTTCCATCAACCGAATCAATTTGTCATGGTCGGCGGGTCGTACCGGCGCAAAGCCGACACCGCAACTGCCCATCACGACTGTGGTAACGCCGTGGTAGACACTGGGTTCAAATTTTTCGTCCCATGAAACCTGACCGTCGTAATGGGTATGCAGGTCAATAAACCCTGGGGTTACGATGGCACCGCTGGCATCGATTGTCTCGGTGGCCTCACCATCACAGGCCCCGATTTCGGCAATTATTCCGTTTTTGATCCCTACATTGGCACCGTAGGGCGCGCCGCCGTCGCCGTCATAAATCAACCCATTTTGAATGATCAGGTCATAAGGCATATATCGGTCTCCAATTTCCTAAATGCGAATAGTTGAACTGCCTATATTGCGCGGCGGCTGTCAAAATACCGGAATAGACTAGCGAGAGTGAAGCCGCCAATCAAATGCCATATTCCCCAGGTGCCAACCAGCACCGCAGCCTCGCCCACGCCGCCCAGTTCCGCCATGACAATGATCAAGCCTAGCCCGGCATTTTGGATGCCGACTTCAAAAACCAGGGCGCGCGATTTGCGGCGGTCTTTCAGGAAAATATAGCCGATGATACCGCCGGTGATGAAGGCAACGCTGTTGTGAAGCACAACGAGCGGGATCATTTGCGCGCCGTGCGAAACCAAAACGTCCGAATTGCTAGCCAACCCCGCAACGATTAACCCAAACAGGATCAGGACAGACACCGGCATAAATTTCTTATGAAGTGTGGCCGACAAATCCGGGCGAAAATGCGACAGCGCCAGTCCCGCGGCCAACGGCACAACGAGTATGAAAGTCGTGCGCAGAATAAAACCGGTTCGATCAATATTGATCTGCTCGATCAGGCCGTTTGCTGGTGCGTGGAACGATATCCAAAACAGGATAGCGACGGGCAGCAAAAGGGCGGAAAAAACCGACGACAGCATAGTCAATGACACCGAGTAGGCTGCGTCTGCGTCTGCGATTTTGGTGATGAGGTTGGACATGGCTCCGCCGGGGCAAGCGGCAACGATTATCATACCCAGCGCCAAGCCGGGTGATATGGGTAATATTCCAATCAGTAAGAGCGTCACCAGCGGCAGGGCAATAACCTGAGCGCAAAAGCCAATAAAAATTGAGGTGGGGTGCGCGCGGACAAAATGAAAATCCTGTGGGCGCAGGCCAACTGCGACGGTCAACATTGTGAAAGCCAATGAAGCCATCAGCAACAGTTGGATCATCGGATCGATTGTTAAAGATACTGCGTCGGCAGCCAGCGCCGGATCACTCATAAACCACTCCCGGCGCACACCGTATGCGATAAATGCCTGCATTAGAAGCAGTGGTTTTGCCGCCCACAGCAATAGATTAAATCAGGGATTATTCGGCGCTTTAATCTCTGTCATTTGATCGCTAGGATAAGCGCTCCAACCAAGAGGGGTACCCTATGACCATGCTTCGCGTCTGTATTTTCTTTTTTGTCGCCTCGTTCGGCAACCATGCACTGGCTGCCCAAACTGAAAAACAGTTCGTCGATTTGATCGCCTACGGTGACTATGTGCTGACAATGCAGGCGGACGAACAGCTTATTGAAGACGGGGCGGTGGCAGTTTTGCAGGGAGTCATTGTGGGTGTTGGCCCGGCAGCAGAAATCGACAGTTATTTTACCGCCGCAAAAAAATTGGACGGTGCCAACAAGGTTTTGATGCCAGGGCTGGTGAACGGACACACTCATTCGGCAATGGTTTTGTTCCGCGGCATGGCTGACGACCTGCCGTTGATGACCTGGCTTCAGGAATATATCTTCCCCATGGAAGGGCGGTATGTTGATCCGGCATTGATTGAAGCAGGTACCCGGCTCGCCTGCTGGGAAATGATCAGAGGCGGCATCACCAGCTTTGTTGATATGTATTTTTACCCCGACGTTATCGCAAATGTTGCAGTGAACTGCGGCCTGCGCGCGGTGGTGGCAGCCCCGATGATTGATTTCCCGAGCCCGGGTTTCAAAGGTTGGGATGACAGTTTTGCAGCAGGAGTTGCCTTCGCCGAAAAATGGAAAGGCAAACATCATCGTATCACACCTGCCTTGGCCCCCCATGCGCCCTATACTGTCTCAAAGCCGCATCTGGATGCTGCTTTCAAGGCTGCGCGTATCTTGGACATTCCGGTGTCTATTCACGTTGCCGAAGACCGGGCTGAGGTTAATGTTGTTCGCGAGAAATACGGTATGTCGTCCGTTGAGTTGCTGGCGGGGCTGGGCATGCTAAAGCAACCAACAGTTGCAGCCCATGTTGTGTGGCCTACGGACGCTGATATCGCTAAACTTGCCGGTTCGCAGGCGGGTGCTATCCACAATCCCACGTCAAACATGAAAACCGGGGCCGGTTTTGCGCCGGTTCCCAAAATGCTGGCCGCAGGTGTGAATGTTGGTTTGGGCACTGACGGCGCGGCCTCCAACAACGATTTGGACCTGTGGCAAGAGATGCGGCTGGCGGCGCTGATACACAAGGGCAATTCAAATGACCCGACACTGGTTTCGGCGATGCAGGCATTGGATATGGCAACCCGCATGGGGGCCCACGCCGCTGGGTTGGGTGACAAAGTTGGTGTTTTGCAAACTGGCAGACAAGCCGACATGATTCAGGTTTCGCTGGAAAGTCCTCGGTTTGACCCGCTCTATAACATCATGTCTCATTTGGTTTATATTGCTAAATCCGGCGATGTTGTAACCAATGTTGTGGCCGGGCATGTGTTGATGGAAATGGGCGAGGTGGCGACAGTTGATATTGGCTCCGTTCGCGCCGGTATCAGGAAAATCGCGGCAGAAATCAAGGCGGACCTGAAAAATCGATGACTGGAAAATCGGTGAACCGAGTGGGTCATGCCTTTTCAAAATACAAATTTCCCCCTATAGTCGTATATTAAAAGGGAAATAACCGTGGCAGGTGGTGTAAATATGACGATTTTATCATCTTTATTGAGAGGCAAGGCGTCGTTTCGTGGTAGACATTCCGCAAAACTGGGTGCCTTTTTTGTGGCATTTTCTGTTCTGACCGCTATGTCCGGCGAGGACCGCTCCGTTGCGGCTGCTCCGGCACCGCTTACAGGCCCGGCTAAAGAAATTGAAGTATTTTTCGATAGTTTTTTCACCCGCTTTTCCGACTTAACCAAAGCGCGTCGCGGCGCAAAAAGTTCGCGGGCAATGATACCATTGCTGCGCCACACCAAAGCAAAATATGATCGCAGTCCAGCGACCAAAGTGGCAGAGCGCCCTGTGGACCCGGCGATGGGTTTGATTTCCAAATTGTGGATGCATGGTCCCAAGTCCTGGACGATCACCGAAATTGCAATGACGCCAGACGGCGCTTTCGCGAAAGTGTTTTTTCAATCGATTGACGAAGCACGTGACCGCCCGATTCCCTTCGGTTTTAAATTTCAAAAGAAGCGCGAGAAGTGGAAGATCAGCGGCTATGTGGACCTGCGGTCGGTTATTGACGCGGACGGAAATTGGCATGACCTGATTGTGTCTGGCAACAACGCCAGCCCTGAGGCCGTGTTTGCCGCCTATATGGATAAGATCAAACATTATTATACGCCGAAAAAAGCCAAAGAAAGCATGCAGTTGTCTCCTCAGGTTCAGGAGAACCTCTCGCCGTTGTGGTTGCCGACACCAGATGCCACCAAGTCGTTGACCCGTGCTATGATGACCTTTTCGCAGCTCCAGCCACGAAACTGGCAATTGATTTCCTCTGATTTCATCGACGAAAACTCGGAATTGATCATACAGGCAAGCACCGGCAACCCGGTGATGCGCCGAAATGCCAGTATGGCTGCAATGATGGGCACCGGGCTAAAATTCACCCTGGAACGCGGGGAAGAAGAGTGGTTATTGAAAAGTTATGGTCGCAGCCGCCAGCAATAGTTAATTGTGACTGTCAGTGGATTGCTACAGTATCATAGCGAACCAATGGCAAGTTGGTTGTCCGCAAAAGCTTATCTATCACACTTTGCTTATCGAATGGCGACCTGCTTTTACCACGCGGCTAACCGGTGTCAGCAGCTGGTAGGTCTTTTCGCGCACGCTTGAGACGAAGTGAAAAGTTGCGGTCACCTCGTCTGCGGCGAGGGACAGTTCCAGCCAGCCGCGATGTTCACCGTCAAAGGCCACCAGTTCGGGGCTACTTTTGTGCAGGGCATCCGATAGCACCGATGGTTTTACCGGCAGATATTCCTCCATGCCCGGCGATGATACGCCTGCTGTTGCAAACTCCACCGCGACCGGATTATCGCTTTCATTCGCCAGGTCAAATGCCCATGCATTATGGGTGTCCCCGGCCAGCAATACGGCGTTGGACGCTTTCGTATTGATCGCCCTGAACAAGGTTTCCCGGGCTGCGGGGTATCCGTCCCACGCATCCAGATTCAGAGGCAGCCCCATGGCTGCAAGCATGCGGAACTCTGCAATTCGGCGCGGACTAACATAGGAATTTTTTTCCTTTTCAATGTCTTCGTCCTTGATGCTGGGAATGCCGACCTTGCCAGTTAGAACCTGTTGGCCAATAATTTGCCATGGTTTCCCTTTGGCAGTTGAACGGCTCAATTGTCGGGTAAACCATAACTGTTGTGTGTCGCCGAGCATGTTTCTGGCACTGTCCGGCAATATTTTGTCTTTAAACTGCGCCAAATCCGGCAAAAAGCTGACGCCTTTGGGTAAATTTTTTGGGTCGAGTTCTTGAATCTCTCCCCAATCAAGAATGGGGTCCGCTTTGGCGCCGTCCAGCCTGAAAGGAACAGGTATGTCTTTCAACTGGGCTTTGGTGTCGGGGTCGGCCCGCAGCTTTTTAAGTGTTTCTGGGTCTGTTACTGCGGTCGGCTTTGTCTTGTCAGCGAAATGGAATGGCACCGTGCGCAGGGGTAGATCATGAGCATAGTTCAGCGGCTTGTCACGCCCGACAATGCGGGTGTCGAGCATGATCAGGGTCGCCAGATCGCCGATCTCAAAACTACGATAAATTACATTTTGATTGCCTTTGGGGTTGCTGCGAATGGGCAACCATTCGTGGTAGGCCCTTAAGGCTGCTTTTTTGCGGGCCTCAAAGTCACCTTCGCCGTCATTGTGGTTTTCAGCACCGGTGCGCCAGGTGTCGTTGGCAATTTCGTGATCGTCCCATATGCAAATGAATGGGTGGGCAGCGTGGGCCGCCTGCAAATCAGGGTCACTACGATACAGTCCGTAGCGCGTGCGGTAATCCTCCAGTGCGATAACCTCGCCCTTGGGTGCAACTTGCCTGCCGTGGTTTTGTGTCATGTCTTCGTTGCTGTATGTGCCAGCCGGGTATTCGTAGATATAGTCCCCCAGATGCAGCACAGCGCCGTAGTCGCGCTTGGCCACTTCGCGGTAAACATGGAAATACCCCTGCGGATAATTAGAACAGGAAACCACGGCCAGTTTGACGCCTTCGGTGCCGGTTTCAGGCAGGGTTTTGGTTCTGCCAACGGGACTGGAAGCGCCTTCGCAGGTAAACCTGTAATAATAGGGTGTGTTTGCTGACAATCGGCCAGCATCTACTTTGACAGTATAGTCAGACTGCGGGCCCGTCGCTGCGCTGCCGCTGGCAGTAATTTGGCTAAATTCAGCGGACTGAGACACTTGCCATTGCACTGACAGTCTTTTGGCTTCGCCGCTCGCCGGGATAACGCGGGTCCATAAAATAACCCGGTCAGCCAACGGGTCGCCGCTGGCAACACCGTGCGTGAAAATTGCCTGGTCTGAATCCGGGCTTGCGGCGGCGGCGGTCTCAAACCCCCGCAAGGCAACAACGCCCAGCACACCAGAAGTTGTTTGCAGAACTTGCCTGCGGGTTTGGGCATGCGGATTGTGATTGCGGGTTTTATTCTTCATCTCGGCTTCCTCAGCAGCAATTGGCGTTCAGGTCAGGGCTCAATCTAAATACACTTATAAAGAGAACTTAAAGCGGTTAAGTAGTCAAATAAACCCCTGTTTTTGCAACGGTAATCAAATCTACCTTATCAGGGGTAAAAAAGGCCAGAATTTACGTTTTGATAACTAAAAAGCACGACAATGTGTAGTTGCTGCAAAATCTGCCGATCTGTCTTTGTCGGGCCGATGTGGTGGATGGCAATAATAATTTGGGTATCAGGTGTTTTTGGCGTCATGGCGATAAAAGTTCCAGGCAGATTTTTAGGATACGCATTTTGCGTTGGCGATCTGTTGGTCGAATTGGACACGGACTTTAATGTTGTAAACGCCGACGGAGCGGTTAAAGGCACGCTCGGCATTCTATCCATCCCTGGCACTGAAACAAATTTCCTGGACTTGTTAGACAGCAAAGGCAAAGGCCTTTTCCAGAAAACCGTGAAGGCGCTGACCGGCACAAACAGGTTGGGGCCAATCAAGATCCATGTCGGTATGGATGACGACGGCAAAGAGTTGTTTGGCGCCTTTGTTGCCAAATTACCGTCTGAACCTGATGCAATTTACATTGTGCTTTCGCGCCCATCCCGGCTGGGCATCAATATGCCCTCACCAACAGCTGCAATGTTGGTGGAGGAAAAAAAGCAAAGTTTTTTCAACTCCCTGGAAAAACTGTTTGATGATGATCCGGAGGCCGAAGAAAAAGTTCAGGTAACGGTTGTTGAGGCTGAGGCGGGCCAGACGATGGATGCTGGCCAGCAAACTGACATTGAGCAATATTTGAAATCAGTGTCCTATGGTGGCACCAATGCAGCCAGGGTATCAGACGATAAGTTTGCCGTTGTGCACGACCGGGAAAATGCCGACGCGCAAAGCGATGTTCTTCGCCAAGCCATTGCCAAGGCTACTGGCATGGCGATCAATACAGCGACAATTGATGCAGCCGAAAGCCATCTCAGTGACCGCGATAGTATGCGGGCCCTTGTCTTTAGCCTTCAGCAATTTGCCGATGACGGCGAGGGATTTGATGTTGACAATATCCAGCAGAATTGTGGCACCCTGATTGGTGCAACAACCGAACGGGTGAAAGCCTTCCGTAAAGTTCTGGACGATGGTGCTTTCTCTTTGGTGTACCAGCCAATCGTCAACATGAAAAAACTAACCACCCATCATTTCGAAGCGTTGACACGGTTTGATCTACCCGAGATTATGAAAAGTCAGTGGGAAATGATCCGCTTTGCAGAGGATGTTGGTCTGATCGATGATTTTGACCGGGCGGTTATCAACAGGGTTATTGCCAAGATACGGGATTTGAAGAAACAAGGTTCTGCGCCGGGCATTGCGGTGAATATTTCTGGTCGATCCTTGTCTGATCCCGATTTTATCGCGGACCTGCAAGACACGTTGGAGGCCAACCTGGACCTGAAAGAATATCTGTCGCTTGAGATTACTGAAAGCGCCAGAATTCTGGATCTGAAGTCGCTGGGGGACGTTGTCCAGCAAATTCGCGGCATCGGCTTTAAAGTCTATCTTGATGATTTTGGTGCTGGCGCAGCCGGGTTCCAGTATCTTAAAAGTCTCAAGGTTGATGCGGTTAAAATTGACGGCGCCTATATCAAGGATGCCATCGCCTGTGCGGAAGACCGTGCCTTCCTTCGGTCTATGGTCATGCTGTGCAAGGACTTGGGAATTGTGACAGTCGGTGAATGGATCGAAACAAAAGAGCATGCCGACTTGCTCACCGAAATCGGCGTTGATTACGGTCAGGGCTATTTTTACGGCAAACCAACCAATGGTTTGATGTCCGCGAGAATTGCAACTGCCGTGTAGCGCGTTTGGCTACACAGCACCGTTTTACAAGTCAGTTATTTTGCATCCCGTTAGGCCAAACCCAAATTTTGCACCAAATGCTGTTGACGGTGTTTGGAAACCCGGGCCACCTTCACCCTTCAGAATATTTAGCGTACTAAGCACCGCAGATTCAGCGGTTAGCGAGTAGCCGTTTGGCGTTTCCAAAAGCGACCTTATAATTGTGCCGTCACTGTCGGTGACTTCAGCCAGCAGGACAGAGCCCTCGCGGCTGCGCGCGTCGCCGGTGGGGCCAGCAGGCATCTTATCGATTTGTTTCTTGAGGACTGATTGCATAAAACCCGATCCCATTATCGGGCCCAGAAAACGGCTCATTGCAGTCATGGCCTTGATCGGACCTGCAGCGGGGAAATAAACCTCAATGTCGGGGATATTGGTGCTGTAAAACGCAGTAGAAACATCGCCCCAGGAAACGCCCATATAGGGCTCGCTTCCTTCGCCGGTGTCAAAACTGCGTTTCAGGCTGCCAGCACGCATAGATGTTATCGCACCGCCGCGGCGCACCATCGTGCCGCTCCCCAGCGTTTCAACCGCGGTTTTGGCGGTGCCGCGCGACGGATCTCCGAGTGCCTTGATCGCCAACGCAAGCGCGGTCGGCGCCGTTGCCCGCGCCGCTGTGTGCGCCGCCAGACAGTCGCTTGGCACAACGTCAAAACCCACACCCGGCAACAAGGTTATGCCTGCCTCTTTGGCGCGGTCATCCATGCTGGCTGCCAGCTCGAACACAGCAATTTCGCCGGTCACGTCCAGATAATGGGTCTTGGTTTTTATGCAGGCATTCATCACTGCGTTGGCAGTGGCGGAAAATGGTCCAGCCACAGAAAGAACAAGCGAATGGTCTTCCAGCGCGGCTTCCGCAGCGTCGCTGTCATCCACCGAAAAAGCGGCCCATGGCAGGTTCAGCTCGGCGGCCAACGTGCTTACCTTTTCGGCGTTTCGGCCCGCAATTGTTGGCCTTGCCCCCAGTTCTATCGCTTTTTTTGCAATCAGGCCGCCAGTATAACCGGTGGCGCCGTATATCATCCATTTCTCTGCCGAGGTCATTTTGTCACCATGGAGCGGGCGCTTTTTTTGAAGTCTTCTTCGTCTTTTTTATCGTTCATTACGGCGCTGATGTCATAGGGCACAACAATGCCTTTTTGCGCCGCGGGCCGGGCATTGATTGCCTGCAGCCAACGGTCCAGGTGATCCAGCCCGTCGATTGATATGCCAGACCAGGAATGGGTGCGAACCCAACACCAGTTTGCGATGTCGGCGATGGAATAATTGCCTGCCAAAAATTCATTATTGGCCAAATGCCCATCCAGCACTTCAAACAGGCGGCGTCCTTCGTTTTGGTAGCGGCTGATGGCGGTGGGAATTTTTTCTTCCATATAGCGGAAGAAGACATTTGCCTGACCCATCATCGGCCCGACGCCACCCATCTGAAACATCAGCCACTGGAGCACCTTCATGCGCCCAGCAGTGTCTGTTGGTATAAATTTACCAGATTTTTCAGCCAGATAGATCATGATTGCACCAGATTCGAAAACGGTCAGGTTACCAGCGTCAGGGTCAACAATAGCCGGAATGCGGCCATTTGGGTTTAGGGCGAGGAAGTCCGGTTTCTTCTGGTCACCACTGGAAAGATCAATAGCGTGAACCTCGTAGGGTAGACCCATTTCCTCTAATGTTACCGACGCCTTCCAGCCGTTTGGTGTCGGCGATGTATAAAGCTCAATCATTAAAGGTTCTCCCCGGGGTCAATAGTTAATTTTTCCATATCCGCAAAGGCGGCGGCAGCTTTCATGTGCGGGCCAGCGAAACTGTCGCGCGCGCCGATCCGTCGCATGAAGGCTATAAGCCTGGGCCAGCGGCTTGCTGATGGAACGTAACCGGCAAATGACAGGTTAGCATACTGGACCGCGATAGAAATATCCGCGACGGAGAAATCGGGGCCTGCGAACCAATCATTGTCGCCGATGGCCGCTTCAACATAATCGTTGATGTCTGGCAATTTGCTTCGAACCACATCCAGTGCGGCGTCTGTCTCAGGTGGTTTTCCCTGCATCTGCGGAAATACGACACGCCTGAACACACCGAGGCCGAAAGTGGACGCCAAAACCGAGTCTGCATATTCCTCGAGCCAAAGCGCGCGGCCATAGTCGGCGGGACTTTTCGGTAACAGCGAAGGCTCTGGGGTTTTGCGCTCTATATAGTGGAAAATGGCACTGGAGTCGGGCAATATCCAATCGTCGCCGTTGTCGCTGTCTTTCAGCAGGGGGATGCGCCGTGCCGGGTTCACGGCGGTGAATTCGTCGCCGGCTTTGAACGGGTTCAGCATTTCGGTTTCAAACCCGATGTTCTTTTCGTTCAACTGGGTTAGAATTTTACGGTAAAACGGTGACCCGATCAGTCCGCACACGGTTAATGTCATCAAGATTTCCTTGCAAATTTCGGTATGGGATTATGCATATTAAGTGGATCGATTTGGGAGAAATCAACCAAAGTGTGTTTGGTTTGATGCCCGATCATTCACCAGAAATTCCTGCGGCCGCCCGAGCCTGGCAAATCAGTCCAGTTTTGCCAGGGCAATACAGCCTTCAATAACAAATTCCAGCGTGTTTTCCAGTGACCGGTGGGCATTGTTTTCCATCGACCACCGTCTTACCGCTAATATGGTAAAATCGAACATGATGCTTTGGCGGGCAATTTTGTCTTCGTCAGACAAATGTTCCATTTCATTATTCAGGTGCTTGTAGGTTCGGATCATGCCATTGATGTTGAACTCTTCAAGCACTCGTTTTAAATTCCAGTTGGGCTGGGTAATCGCCTGACTTAGGAAATTGAGGTAATTGGCACCCGCGGCCTTTTCTTTCATCAAGTCACCGAGGGGCAGGATCAGCACTTCGAACAGCTGGCGCAGGCTTGGGTTATCGCCGATGGCGTCCAGCATCCTCAACCGTTCCCGGTCCAGTTGCTTGGTACGTTCGTTGATGGTTGCTCCGATAAGTCCTTTTTTTGAACCGAAGTGATACTGGAGCGCCGATTGGTTTCGTTGGCCGGCCTCCTGCAATATTTCGCGGGTGGAAACGTCGGCAAGTCCCTTTTCCGCGATCAACCGCTCTGCTGCTTCGATCAGCGCGGTTCTTGTCACATCGGCGCGTGTGCCTTTTCGGCTATTCTGATTGCTCAAGTTTGTCCCCCGAAACTTCTAACTGTCGTCCCCACCGCGGCAGTTAAGCATTAATAGCAGTCATTAGTAAAGTTGTGTTGGCAGGCCCGATATTTTAGTGCGGTTCAGGCCCATACCTCCGCGTAGTTTTTGCGCTCAACCCGGCGTGTCAGGCGCTGCTGGGTGAAGGCCGAAAGTCCAGCTTGTTGAATAACAGCGTCTACAGCTGCGCGGTTTTCGGCGCTCAACGCATCATAGGCATCATGGATTCGCTGCAGCATCCAAAGCGAGTAATGCCGGGCACCGACAGTTATGGTCGCATCCCCCAGCGGAATGGTAATGCCGCCCAATACACGTTTGTTGGCATCTGTTATCACAGGCGAGCCAGCTTCAATGTTCGGGTGTTCGGTGCTGTAAGCGTTGATAAAATCAACCAATGCGGTCACTTCCGGCCCGTATTCCCGCCCGACAATTTTAAGAATATCCAATAATGTGTCGCTGACTTCATCGTCCGCCAGCGTTTCGCGTTTCATAAAGGGAAACTCGGGCATATCGGCGTTCGCGGCCGTCATGCGTTCTACCCAGCGCCAAACCCGGTTTGCGGTCGTTTTCATCAACATTTCCGGGGCGGGGTCGCGGGCAAGATGCGCATACATGGGGCCATACAGGCCAAAATCAGCCATCGTTGGTCTGCCACCCAGCAGGTAGGGTGACGTTAGCAAATGCGTGTTAAGCGCCTGTAACAGCCCCTGATAATTTGCCTCAATCGTCGGGATGGTCTCTTTTGTGATGCCAAGGCCAGGCAGATATTTTTGCATTGCCGCTTTGGGCATGGCCGCCAGTTCGTATGCTTCTTCCTCGGTCGAATCCGCTTTCAT
>JAJFIT010000127.1 GCA_021774775.1 Alphaproteobacteria bacterium
CAATGTGTCATTACCGTCATTGCCGGTCAGTTTGTTGTTGGCATCGTTGCCTGTAAACACATCATTGCCGCCGCCGCCAGTTATGTTCTCAATTATTACGCCTTCCATGAGATAAACGGTGTCCTGCACCATCATGAAGTCGCCACTGTCGTCTGCATTGGTATATTTAACTGCCGAGCCAACGTCGATCCAACCCGCTTTGCTCAAGTCAATATTTGCGGCAGAATTACCGTCGATCATAATATGATCTACGCCGGAGGTGTCCCACAAGATTTCATAATAACTCGTGCCTTCACTATATGTGTATGTGTCGTTGCCAATTGTTACTGTTTGATCGACGCCATAGATGGCCTGCAGAGCAACTATATCTGAGAGCAACCAATTATCTGTTTCATGGTCCAGAAAATAGCCATCAAACCGGCTGGAAAAAGGAGCAACATAGCCCAAGGACATAACTGTGTAATCGGTGCCACTGAAGTCAGCTGGCAGTCTTTGAGTTATCTGCTCTGTACCAATTCCATCAAGCGGGTGATCGAGGCCCAGCGCGTGGCCAATCTCATGCATAAGAACGGTGTAATAAGCATTGTTAAACTCTGGGTCCACCGCCGGTTCGTCATAAAAAAGCTGAACGTTTCCGCCAAACCCTATTTCGGCGCCGTCGACAAAACTGACTTCGTATCGCGGAAAAGATGCAGAACCACCGCCAAACTGGAAACTGCTGAAGGAGAAGTTTATTAGTGGCACATCACTATCTGCTGCTTGCTCAAAATTCAGGTCTATGTAGCGGGCAATTTTGGAGAAAATATCCCCCGCTTGTGCGACATGGCTTTCGCTGAATGCAAACGGATTAAAAACATTTCCATCGCCATCAGTATAAAAACCAATGTTGTTGGCGGTAATATCGTTGATTAGAGAACCGTATGTCACAGTATCGACAGCCCAAAAATTTGTATTGGACGCACCGAGATATGCCAATAATACAGGACTGGTTACTTCTTCAGCGAGTGGATTAACAACTTCGCCGTTTTGACTTTTGATGACTGGCATATACCCCCCGGTGCTGTGTGAATTTAGTCTTCAACATTTGTTTACGCAGGGATATTCCGGTCAACCAAGCGTCGTCTCCCAAAAAAAAAGACCGCGACTTTCCGCATGAATATATGATTCCCCAATCGATATTCTTTAGTTTATAGTTGTGAATGCTACGCGAAGGGGTCACCTTGTCAACACAATTGACCTCAAAAGCACAAAAAAACGCCCCTTCTAAACCCGGGTGCGGGCAAGAAGAGGCGCTAACGGAGGCGCAGCCAGTTGGAACGCGGCTGCGGCTCTGGGAATTGGGTTTGGACCGTCCAGCGGCCTATCCGTTTTTGCAATCTTTTGGCTAGTGCATTTCTGCTCTCACCTGCTGGCGGAACACATCAATAGGCACCAGTTGGCCTTTGGTCTCGATATGCCAAAAGGTCCAGCCGTTGCAGGCAGGGGCGCCCTGAACACTGGCGCCGACCTGATGGATAGACCCCTTGCCTGAGCCCGCAATCAGCGTGCCGTCGGTGCGCACCCTTGCGGCGTGCTGGCGGCGGCAATCATACAGGGTGGTGCCTGCCTCGATCATGCCGCGTTCAACGATGGTGCCAAACGGCACCCGTGGCGCATTGCGTTTGCTTTCGGTATAACCAAGGGCTTCGCTGTCCAGTTCGCTGATTTTGGCGATGCGTTCGCGGGCCACTTTTATGTATGCCTTCTCGCGCTCAATCCCGATGTAATTACGCCCCAATTTCTTAGCCACCGCGCCGGTTGTGCCGGTGCCAAAGAAAGGGTCCAATACCACATCGCCCGGCTTGGTTGACGACATCAACACCCGGTACAAAAGCGATTCCGGTTTTTGGGTCGCGTGGGCTTTTTTGTCGCCTGACTTTAACCGCTCATGCCCGGAACAAATCGGCAAATTCCAGTCAGACCGCATCTGCTTGTCTTCGTTCATTGCTTTCATGGCGTCATAGTTAAAAGTGTAACCGCCCTTGTCCGCAGACTTGGCCGCCCAGATCAGGGTTTCGTGGGCGTTGGTGAAACGGGTGCCGCGGAAGTTGGGCATTGGGTTGGTCTTGCGCCAGATCACATCGTTCAAAACCCAATATTCCAGGTTCTGCAGCGCGGTACCGACACGGAAAATATTATGGTACGACCCGATCACCCAAATGGTACCGCTGTCCTTGAGCACCCGGCGGGCAGCCTCCAGCCAGCGATAGGTAAATTCATCGTAAGCCGAAAAGCTGGAGAATTTGTCCCAGGCATCATGAACGCCGTCAACCTTGCTGTTGTCGGGCCGGGCGAGCGTGTCTTTCAATTGCATATTATAAGGTGGGTCGGCGAAAATGACGTCGACCGATTTTTCAGGGAGCGCATTCATCACATCGATGCTGTCACCCTGGATGATTTTGTTCAACTTTGAACGCAGCAAGGATTCTGAATTTGCCGAGTTCAACTCTTTTTTTCGGCCTTTTGATGCCGATTTTGACGCTTTTACCATAATTTTCCGTCCCATTTTTGGCCAAAATCCAGTGCACTCCCCAGTTATTTCCGAGACCAAACGCGCCTTTTGACGCTGTTTTTCGCACTGTTTTGGTGTATTTATGGGTTGAATCATGAGTCGAAATCGAATCGACGTCAAGTGATTCTTTAATATAAATCAAGATGTTGTAAGCTATTCTTTATCTAAAATATTGCGAATCGGGGCAAAACTGGTCCGGTGATGTGGGCTGACCCCCACAAGCTCTAGTGCCCGGCGATGTTTTTCCACACCATATCCTGCGTTTTGCGCCCAATCATACTCCGGGTAGCTTTCCCCCAGATTTGCCATCAATCGGTCGCGAAAAACTTTTGCAACAATGCTCGCCGCAGCGATTGAAAGCGATCTGCCGTCGCCTTTTATCAGGGTTCGGGTGGGCAAATCACTCAGGCCAGGGTCCCGGTTGCCGTCAACCAACGCGCCGTTTGGCCGAACCGGCAATCCGGCCACCGCCCGGCGCATCGCCAACATCGACGCCTGCAGAATATTGATCTGATCGATTTCTTCCACGCTGGCTTCAGCAATGCTTACTGATACCGCAACCGATTGAATAACCTCAAACAATTGGTCGCGTTTGCGTGCTGTCAGCTTTTTGCTGTCATCCAGGCCCACAGGAACCCGGACCGGGTCAAGAATAACTGCCGCCGCCACAACAGGGCCGGCCAGCGGACCGCGACCAACCTCGTCAACCCCGCAAATCATGGCCTGAACCTCAACCTCTGGATCAATGCCACTCTCTCGAGCCAGCGATTTTTCCTGAACAAAATCCGGCCCGCTGGGCAGCGACACATTCATGGCATCAAAAAGATCCAACGCGGGCAACCTTCTAAAAATTCACGCCAAACCATGGCATTGCGCCAGAAAAGCGTTATAACGGCAAGCATTATTCTTGTCCGGACCAGCAATAGATTCCAGCAATAAATTGACAAGCGAGGCCTATGCCAGACGCCGTACCACAAAACGCATACCTGTTGGAACAACTGAGGCCAGCGCTTGACGTCCTTGACGCTGATGCAAATTGGCAATTGACACCGTCCGGCCACCAGGCGCGCAAATGCGATATCTTTAAAGTGACCAGCGCCGAGCGCACGCTTGCGCTGAAGGTCTATAAATCTGGTGTGGCCTCTGAGAATGCGGCACAAATTCAATATGACGCGCTTAAACGCTGCAACCACGCGGCGGCCAATCAGCCTATTCTCCGCGCACCAAAGGCGCTGGCATTCTTGCCAGAAGACCGCGCCATTTTGATGGACTGGCAGCATGCCCCCACCCTGCGCACTGCGCTGTGGAAGCGATTTTCTGCACCACAGCAGCGACGCGCCCTCCTCACTGCTGCGGGTTCCTGGCTACGGGCTTTCCATGGCCTGTCAGACATCGCCTCGCAGCCACTGGATGGCAGCAAATTATGCGCCAAACTTGACACTCAAATGAGCCACAACCCGTCCGCAGTGGTGACACTGAACAACAACACAGCTTTTCGGGCAGCGCTCCAGTGCTTTCAGGAGTTGGCATCAAACACCATCAGCCACACGCCGCACGCTTTGCTCCATGGTGATTTTACGCCCACCAATCTTTTGGTAGACGACGCAGGCATAATCGGCATGGACATGTGGGGCGCACGCTTTGCGCCAGTGTATGAAGACATTGCCCGCATGCTGGCCTATCTCGGCGTTGTATCGCCCTTTGCGATGGCTGCCGCGCCGCTGAACCCGCAAAGCAAACTGACGCATGCCTTCACCCAGGGTTACGGCGAAGACCTGCTGGACCATACTTCTGCATCGTTTCAGACGATCCTGCTGTACCAGCAACTTCGACGCTGGCTGGTTTATGCAGGCCGAAAGGCCAACCGCCCCAAATCGCCGCTGGCGCGCTGGCAGCTGGCAAAAAATCAACGCCTGATTGGCCAAACACTCACTTGGCTTGAAGATTGCAAAACATAAATCCAAATTTTGCGATCCAGAGAGGGGACTGAACAAATGGAAGCATTGGTGACTTGGGTAGAACGCATGCTGGCCGCAGGCGGCACCGATATGGCAATAGCAATCGCCGTTCTGGTCGTGGGCGGTATAATTGTACTGGCATGGATTATTTTGCCGTTTGCGCTGATCGGCGTGAAGGGAAAAATTACCGGCCTTACGCGGGCAACAAATTTCAACACCGCGGAAATCAGGGCCATGCGAAACGAAAACACCAAGCGAGCCAAGCGGGCCGTTCGGCGTGCGGAATAAATCCGTAAAGAACGGTTCTGATTATTTAGCCGAATGTTTTATTTTTTATGACACGGTTCATAACTACCCGGGTAATCGACGAATAAATTCCTGTACGTAAACCAAATGCCGGGTATAAGCCGCCGAGCCCGTCGGTATTTCTTCATGCCCGCCAAATCCGTTATATGCGACTGCCAGAAAGTTTTTCCAGTTACCGGATCCACCACGATGGTGGGAAACAAATGCAAAGCCATCACAATACCCCCATACCGTGTTTACCTACTGTACCAAAATAAGACATAAATTCAAAAAAAAGTGGCAATTCGGCGAAATAAGCTGCCCAGGAACCCTGGACAGCCGCATGACCTTCAACTTACCGCTCAAAGCATTGCAAAGACGACCGCATCAAACCCTTTTAATCAGGACAGGGTGACCCATGCCTTGGCTAATAGCCACTGGCTTTTTTGGCAATTTCCATGTCTTTGCGCTTACGCTCTTTTTCGATCTCCGCGAATTTCGCGGCGGATGCTACCCGGTCAATTTTATGACCTCGGTTTTCCATGCATAGATCAAACGCCGCTCCGTATCCGGTGCGACCGTTACCTGCCTTTTCCGCCTCGCTGTGGCAAGCGGCCAAATCCTCGCCCCAAACCGGTAGTTGCTGTGCACCCGCCAATAGGACAGGTTCATATTCACCAGCGCGGTACCCGCAGGCGACAACCAGCAAAAGTAGCGGCAAAACCATTGAAAATTTGGCCATAGTCACTCCCCATATTGCTACCGCAGCCACTGTAGTAACACATGCAGCACATATCAATTGCTCACGAAAAAGGCACCCTTGGGGGGAAGGATGCCTTTAGGACCGGGTTTTATCCTTGGGAGGAATATAACACCCTGTCTTGTACGGGTACTTAGGGGAATACCCGTCGGTAAATTTAGTATGGCCGGGCCGATGTGGGCACTAGGGGCTAGGGTCAGGGGCGTGATCCGCACATAGACCCGGCCAGAATCTGCAATCGAATATGGGCTATAAAATCATAAGCAGGAGCTTAAGAACGATTGCAGACCCAAACTGAAAGTCGTTAAGCCGCAATACCCAACCGCGATGTGCGGTCAAAGCGTCTGCGGTGGCGTCGCGTTCGTGCACTGGAATGTTGCACGTGCGCTTTCGCGACTGGCAGGCCCTTGAAGGGGGCTGTGCTGTCAATTAAACTGGTAAACATCTTCTTATCCTCGCTTTAGTATGGGCTTCGCGGCGACGACTTTTTTGTCGTTTTGTCCGGCTAACCCCGTGCTGTCGGCGTCTTCTCGCTTTGTAGCTGCGCCTGTTTTCAAGCTTGTCTCGTTGCTACACTGCTAATTTAGGGATGATGACGTGCAAGTTCAATAGCACCCACCTCATTTTGCGCACGCTTCACCGCAAAGCAGCAGCCGACGCCGCAGAATAGGTCTGCCAGCAACCGGGGCTGGCAGAAAAACCCGCATCAATCAGGCGCCAGGCGCGAAAAATCGCGGGTCTTGCCGGTTTCACACAGCGACTTCAGACCCGCGATAACATAAGGCCAACCGGTCGAAACCATTCGGTAGGTTGCGCTCTTGTCACCGCCGAATTTGTCATGCTTGATCGTAAGCTTGGTTGCACCGTCGGCGTCCTCAAGCAGGAACAGTACACGTGAAGGCGGCTCGGGCGCACATTCCGGGTTAAGCGGAAAATGCCATGTGTAACTCAGGCGCTCGGGTTCAACACATTCCAACACTTCACCCTCGCAGCCAACAGCGCCCCCCTGCTCCGTTTGCACCCAAAACTCCACAGGGCTTCCAACTTTCCAGTCAGACCGCACTTCTGCATTGTGCCAATATTGTTTGGTGAATTCGCCGCTGGTCAGCGCACGCCACACCTTCTGGCGCGGAGCATCGATTATAGTGACATAGATGTAATCTGGTTTTATATGGTCTGGCTTGGTCATGACCTGGTCCTCGTTTACGTTGAAGAACGCACCTCCAGCACCTGCCTAAGATTAAGGACCGCTTCCGCCCGGGTTTCAGAATATTTGTCGACCCAGCGGCGGGTAATTTCCTGTATGGGCACCGGATTAAGGAAATGCTTTTTCTCCCGCCCTTGCCATTCGGTTACAACAAGGTTCGCTGCTTCCAGAATTTGCACATGTTTGCTGGCGGATTGCCTGCGCATTTCCGTGCCTGCAATCAGCTCGCCAAGTGTCAGACCGGGCTGATCCAACAGTCTGTCCAGCATTTCCCGGCGGGTTGCATCGGCCAGCGCCTTGAATATCAAGTCCATGGAGGTTACTCTTTAAATTTAATACAGCCTTTAAGCTGCCTATAAACATGCAGTTTTTTAACTGCATGTCAAGATAACAAAAAAAGGGGCCAAGGCCCCATAATGAACCTGGCAACGTCCTGACAGAGCGTGCCGTCTACGATGCCTTCAATAATTCGTATATTTCGTCCTTCAGATGCATGCGCGTTTTTCGCAGATCCTCTTCAGCAAACTGTGACACATGCTCGTCGCCGACCTCAATGCGATGAATTTCGCGGTTCAGTGTGTGGTATTCTTCCGATATGCGTCTAAAATGCGCATCATTTTCTTTCAACTCGTGAATGCGGTCTTCAAATTCCGGGAAATCTTCCCGCAGTTCATGCGGCACGTGGCTCATGCTTGTCCTCCTGATTATTTCATCAACATCAGGCTAGAACAGGTGCAGGAAATGGTATTTGACCTTGGTCAAAATTAAGGACTGCGAGCACTTTCATGAGTGCGGCTAATCGATTTCGTCTTCACCGCCGCCGGATGCGCTGCCATCGGAATCGCTTTCTGGCAGGAATACCTGCGCGTCGCTCGCACTTACTTCATCGACACCTTTCAATGCCCGCAGCATCACATTTTTCCGGGTCGCCAGTTTTTCAACATGCTTTTCCATGGCGTGTACATTTTTGCTCATCGCCGTTAAATGGTCGCCGTAGCGGTTGAACTCGCGTTTGACCGCACCTAGAACTTTCCAGACCTCAGAAGCATGTTCCTGCATGGCCATCTGCTGAAAGCCCATCCGAAAAGTGGTCAACAAGACCTGAAAATTTGTCGGTCCGGTTATGGTGACACTCAGTTCCCGTTGTACATCCTCGACAAATCCCGGCAAGCGCAACATTTCCGCGTAAAGGCCTTCGGTCGGCAGAAACAATATGGCAGACGGCGTTGTATGTGGCGGGTTGATATATTTTTGCGCCACTTCTTTGGCAAAACCCTTCACGCGGGTCGCCAATGTTTTTTGCGCCAGTGCAATCCCATCAGTATCACCGGCCTCAGCCGCGCTAAGTAACCGTTCGTAATCCTCAGTCGGGAACTTTGCATCCACCGGCAGGAAAACGGCATCTTCACTGCCCGGCATCTGGATACCAAATTCCACATGAACTCCCTTGCGACCGCAATCATAGTTCGCCACATACTGGTTCGGCGTCAGTACATCTTCAATTAACAATTCCAATTGCACTTCGCCGAAAGTGCCGCGCGATTTAACGTTGGTCAGCACGCGCTTCAGGTCACCCACACCCGTCGCCAGCGCCTGCATGTCGCCCAGCCCCTTGTGCACTGCCTCCAACCGCTCGGAAACAGTTTTGAAGCTTTCCGACAGCCGTTTTTCCAGCGTCGACTGCAGTTTTTCATCGACGGTTTTGCGCATTTCATCCAGCTTCTGGCTGTTCTCAACGCGCAACTCTTTCATCTTGTCATCAAGTTTGTTGCGGAACTGTTCCTGTTGCTCGGTCTGGTGCTGACCAAACTTGCGCATGGTATCGGAAAGCTCGTTGATCGCTTTGGTAATTTC
>JAJFIT010000128.1 GCA_021774775.1 Alphaproteobacteria bacterium
TGGCGGAGCCATGGATGCGTCCAACTTACTAAAACCTGCGCTGGCGAGCGGTACTATCAGATGTATGGGCTCGACCACCTACAAGGAATTTAGAAGCCACTTTGAGAAAGACCGCGCCCTGCTGCGTCGGTTCCAGAAAATTGATATCAATGAGCCCAGCGTGGATGACACGGTTAAAATTTTGAAAGGGCTGAAGCCCTATTTCGAAGACCACCACAATGTACGCTATACGCTGGACGCGATCAAAACGGCAGTTGAACTGGCTGACCGTTACATCACCGACCGCAAGCTGCCTGACAAGGCCATCGACGTGATCGACGAAAGCGGTGCCGCGCAGATGTTGCTGCCGCCGTCCAAGCGCAAGAAAACCATCAGCGTCAAAGACATTGAAACGGTTGTCGCCAAAATTGCCCGCATTCCGCCCAAAACGGTTACCCGCGACGAAAGTCGGGTTATGTTTACCCTGCAGGACGACCTGAAGCGCGTCGTGTTTGGCCAGGATACAGCGATTGAAGCGCTGACGGCGTCGATAAAACTGTCCCGTGCGGGCCTGCGCCAACCCAACAAGCCCATTGGTTCCTATTTGTTTGCCGGACCAACCGGTGTGGGTAAAACCGAAGTTGCGCGGCAGTTATCGGCGTTGCTCGGTGTTGAACTGCACCGTTTCGACATGTCGGAATATATGGAACGTCATTCAATTTCTCGGCTTATCGGCGCGCCTCCGGGCTATGTCGGCTTTGACCAGGGTGGCTTGCTTACTGATGCAGTAGATCAGCATCCGCACTGTGTATTGCTGCTGGACGAAATTGAAAAAGCGCACCCGGATCTGTTCAATGTTTTGCTGCAAGTCATGGATAACGGCACGCTTACCGACCACCACGGCAAGTAGATCGATTTCCGCAATGTGATTTGGATCATGACCACCAATGCCGGGGCAAAAGACCTGTCCAAGTCGGCGATCGGTTTTGGCCGCGAAACAAACGACGGTGCCAGCGACGAGGCGATCAAGCAAATGTTCAGCCCCGAGTTCCGCAACCGGTTGGATTCGACGATCAATTTCAACTTCCTGCCGCCTGAGGTGGTGGCGATGGTGGTGGAGAAATTTATCCTGCAGCTGGAACTTCAATTGGCTGACCGCGGCGTGGAGATCACGCTGGAAGAGCCTGCCAAGGCGTGGCTCGCTGAAAAGGGCTATGACCGCCATTACGGCGCGCGTCCGTTGGAACGGGTGATTCAGGAAAAAATCAAGACACCGCTGGCGGATGAACTGCTGTTTGGCCAGTTGGCCAAAGGCGGTGAAGTGATTGTCAAGCTCAAGGACAAGGAACTGGTGTTTGAAATATCGCCGCACGCGCCCAAGCCTGCGCCCAAATCAACACCCAAACCGAGAAAAAAGACCGCAGCGGCAGTGCCTGCGTCGGGCAAGAAAAAAGGCGGCGGCAGTGCAAAGGCCAAACCTAAAGTGCCTGTTAAATAACGGTGTTAACTACCGACCGGATCATTTTGAGGCAATGGCAACCGGGTGACCGGGAACCGTTTGCAGCCCTTAACGCCGACCCTGCCGTGATGCGCTATTTCGAGGGCACTCGTAGTCGTGCAGAAAGCGACGCCACCGCTGACCGGTTGGAGGCTCATATTAATGACCATGGCTTTGGGTTTTGGGCGGCTGAACTGCGGGAAAGCAGCGACTTTATCGGCTTTATCGGGATTGAGAACACGCCGCTTACTCTACCTTGTTCCCCAGCGGTTGAGATTGGTTGGCGCTTGGGTAAGGCGTTTTGGGGTAGGGGGTTAGCACCGGAGGGCGCGCGCGCCTGCCTGTTGTTTGCCTTCTCTAAACTGGATCTGGATGAAGTGGTTTCTTTCACTGCGGAAGGCAATAGACCATCGATGCGGGTGATGGAAAAAATTGGTATGAAACATGACGCATCAAGCGATTTTGAACACCCGGCCTTACCCGAAGGTCACCCCATACGGCCGCATGTCTTTTACCGAATTGGTCACGCCGACCCCATCCTGTGCTGATCAGGCTTTTTTGAACGGTGTCTTGCCAGCAAGATAATCAATTTCGGCACTTACACCACGTCGTTCGTCCTCCAGAAAACGAGCCACCGCATCCCTGAATGAGGGATTAGCAATATAGTGCACGCTGTTGGTTTTAACCGGCTGGTAACCGCGTGCCAGTTTGTGAGGCCCCTGTGCGCCAGCCTCAACAGTTTTCAGACCGTGTTCGATTGCATAGTCTATGGCGCGGTAGTAGCAGGCTTCGAAATGCAGGCAGGGGTGGTCTTCGATACAGCCCCACTGGCGGCCAAAAATTGTGTCGGAACCCAGAAAATTCAGTGCTGCTGCGATCTCGCGGCCATTTCTTGTGCACATGAACAAAACAATGCGGTCGCTCAGTGTGCGGCTGATCTCGCTGAAAAATTCGCGTGTGAGATAAGGCTGGCCCCATTTGCGGGCACCTGTGTCCATGTAAAAGCGGAAGAAAGCGTCCCAGTGGTGCTCGGTGATGTCGTTGCCGGTCAGCGTTTCAATTTCGATATCACTGGCGGCGACTGTTTTGCGCTCCTTGCGGATTTGTTTGCGTTTTCTGGAAGATAATTGGCCCAAAAAATGATCAAAACTGCTGTAATTGTCATTGTGCCAGTGAAATTGCTGGTCGTGGCGCACCAGAAAGTTTTCTGCTTCGGCAACGGCGGCGTCCTCGGTCGTGAGGAAAGTAACATGGGCAGAAGACAGCCCCATTTTTTCGGTGATCTGGACCAATCCGTCTGCCAGGGCAGCCTTAAGCAGCGACCGTTCTTCGGGAATGCCCGACGGATTAACCAGAAAGCGCGGGCCGGTCGCCGGGGTGAAGGGCACGCTGGCCTGCAATTTTGGATAATAACGACCGCCAGCGCGCTCAAAAGCGTCAGCCCAGCCGTGATCAAAGACATATTCGCCGTAAGAATGGTTTTTCAAATACAGCGGCATGCAGGCCTTGATCACCGGAGTGTCGCCCGGTGGGCTCGCCTGCACAAGCATGTGATAGGGCATCCAGCCGGTATCGCCGCCCACGCTGCCGGAATGGTCAAGCGCTGACAAAAATTCATATGAAACAAAAGGGTTATCAGCCCCGGCACAGTCATTCCACGCCGCGGGGCTGACCTCGTCCAACGATTGGATAAAGGAAATTGTCAGCGACTGTTGTTGCACGTGTCGTTCCGGTACATCATCTGCAAAGGTAGTCAGCCCGAACCAACAACAGCCGGACGCTCAAATATAAGAGCATCGGCGTGTTGGCGCGCGATAGCTTCCAGTTTTTTATCTTTAACCGTCCAGGTCAGCAGGGGTTTGCCGCTTTTTCGCCAGCGTGCACACAGGCCGTTAGGCTGCAAGTTTACGTCGCAGGCAATAAAATCGGGCTTGGTCCGCCTTAGCCAAAAAGTCAGGGCGGTTCGATTGCGCCAGTTAAGCAAAAACTCGCGTCCGACCACCATCCCGCGGGCATATCTGGGCATATAAGCTTTGAACCAGGTTAGGATGCGCGGGTCAAAACTCATCACTGCTATGTCACCGCCGTATCCTTCGAAACAGTGGCGCACGCCAGCACATAGCTGTTGTATATCAGTTTTTTTGCTCGATTTGATTTCGATGAATATGGGGCGTTCAGAGTTAACGGCTTCCATCACATCTGGCAGGCTGGGTGGCGGCCCGCCTGAGTTGCCGACCAGATATTTTTGAACTTGGGCATAGCCCAGTTTGCCAACGGACCCGGTGCCGTCGGTCATTCGGTCCAGCGTCTGGTCGTGGAACACGATAATAATGCCGTCAACGGTTGCCTGAACGTCAATTTCCACGCTGTACCCGGCGTCAACCGCCGCCCGCACCGCAGCCACAGTGTTTTCTTCTTCGCGTGTTCCTTCACTGTGCAAACCGCGGTGTGCGATGTCATATTCTGTTAACCAGGGAAAATTTCGGTTGCCAGTGTCTTTATCAATTTGGCCCATGGGTTATGCGATCTCCACCAAAGCATCTATTTCAACAGGGACCCCCATAGGTAAACCGTTGACACCGACCGCCGAGCGACTATGTCGGCCCTTGTCGCCGAAGACATCGACCATAAGATCGCTGGCGGCATTAATAATAACAGGCTGCTTTCCAAAACCATCGACACCGTTGACGAATCCACCCAGTTTTACCACTCGAACCACGCGTTCCAGGTCGCCGTCGCAGGCGGCCTTCATCTGGGCGATCAGGTTGATTGCGCACAGCCGCGCCGCTGCACAGGCCTCTTCAACAGATATGTCCTTGCCCACAATGCCAGCAAAGGCCAGTTCTCCGTCCGCGATCGGTATTTGCCCGGATATACTGATTAGATTTCCAGTTCTGACAAAGGGTACATAATTGGCGACTGCAGCCGCGGGTGCAGGCAGGCTAATTCCCAGCGCTTGAAGGCGGTTTTCAGCAGATTCAACAGACATAAATACCCTCGGTTTCACAACATATAACCAGTGTCGGCTATATACGTGCGCCGGGCAATAAAAAAGAGGCATAACGCCTCTTTCTTTACTCGGTACAACTCAAAACAAGGGGAGCGGGTGTCAGGCGCTTTCGGCCAGTTGGGTCTGGCGCTGGTGTTTGTCGCGGTACATTGACCGGTCAGCATCTTCGATCACATCTGCAGGATCGCTTTTGCCGTCAAAGGAGGCTGAACCGACCGAACAATGCACTTCGATCTCGGCGTCACCGTATTTGACGATGCTGCCATCGACATCTTCCTGCAGTTTTTTGATACGCTTGTGACCTTGATCGGCATCGCACCGGGTTAGAACAACAGCGAATTCGTCGCCAGCAATTCGCGCTACCATATCAGTGGGGCGAATATGGGATTTCAATTTCTTTGCAATGAACCGTAGAACTGTATCTCCGGCCAGGTGGCCGTGAATATCGTTGATTTCCTTGAAGGCATCCAGATCAATAAACCCCAGAGCCCCGGTTTCGCGGTGACGGGCAGAGGCTGCCAGCGTTTGGCCAAGCGCCATGCGCAGCCCACGCCGATTTGGGATGCCGGTAAGTTCGTCGGTTACCGAAAGCTGTTCAAGAAAGGTAATACGATCCTGCTGCTCTGACATACGCTGCTCTGCGGCAGCAGCATAACTCAGAACTTCGGTGATAAGTTGCCAGCCGGTGCTGTCGAACTTTAACTCGGCGTCCGCTGCTGTACGCATCAGTTTGCCAGCAAGGGTGCTGACATAGGGGTTAATATCTGCGCGTTTGCTTTTGGCACTTACTGCTTGTTCAATCATTACGGGCCTCCGGTACTGTTGCTTTTGGTTGTTTTTACCTAAGCAACTAGCGTGCCACGCTTTTTACCGCAGTTATCGCCGTCTTTGCCCAAACTACCGCGGCAACTATTGCCGACCGGCATAAGCTGTCAGGCATCTTTTGCCGGTTTCGTGGGTTTTGGCGGTTTGCCTGAAAGCGACCGGCCTTTTTTGATGGTGGTTTTGCCGAACCGGTCTTTCAACTGGTCCATCGCGCGCTCAACATCAGCCCGCTTGGTTCGTTTGGGCTCCACCAAATCCGGCTGGTCTGCTTCTGCCAATGGCCTGAAGTGGCTAAGACCGACGCCAATAAGGCGGTACGGCGTGCCGTCGGTCAGCGGGCGCAGCATATCGCGACTGGTTTCAAAAATTATCTCTGCAAGCTGGGTCGGGGCGTCAAGCGTGCGTGAGCGGGTGATAATTCGGTGCATGCTGGTCTTCAGTTTCAGCGTAACGGTTAGCCCGGCAAGTTGTTTGCGTTTCAGGTCACCTGCAACGGTATCGGAAATTGACCATAATTTATCTTCCAGTGCCTTAAAGTCTGCAAGATCGCGGGCCAGGGTGCGCTCGCTGGACACGCTTTTGGCTTTTGAGCTGGTGGTCACTGACCGTGTGTCGATGCCGCGTGACAGGCGGTATAGCCGCTGACCTGTCTCGCCGTATCGGCGCATAAGCGGGCCTTCTTCCATATCCTGCAACTGACGGATTTGGGTCAGGCCGTCTTTTTTCAGCTTTTGCGCGGTCTTGGTACCGATACCGTATATGCGGGTGATGGGCAGTTCCGCCAGTATTCCCAACGTGTCGGCTTCGCCGATAATGGTGAACCCGCGTGGCTTGTTCATGTCAGACGCCAATTTGGCCAAAAACTTATTGGGTGCCAAACCAACCGAGACGCTGATGCCGATTTCCTCTTCAATTTCGGCGGTCAGGCGCGTCAGCAACACCGCAGGTGGCATGCCGTGAAGCCGCTGGGTACCTTTAAGGTCCAGAAAAGCTTCATCGATGGAAAGCGGTTGCACCAAAGGCGTTAGCTTATGGTATTTTTCCTTAACTTGCCGCCCAACCTGTTGGTAGATTTTCATTCGAGGCTTGATGACGACAGCGTCAGGGCATAATTTTTTTGCCTTGAACATGGGCATCGCCGAACGCACGCCGCTCATGCGGGCGATATAGCAGGCCGTTGAGACCACGCCCCGGTGTTCACCGCCAATGATAACCGGTTTGCTGGCCAGATCCGGGTTGTCTCTTTTTTCAACTGCCGCATAAAAAGCATCACAATCAATATGAGCCATATGAAGGTCGTATAGCTCGGGGTGCTGGATAATGCGGTTGCGACCGCAGCGGGGGCAGGTAGGCCGTTTGGCGCTGATCTTCAGGTTAAACTGATGAAAACATGCCCGGCAAACAGTGGGTTGCGGAATGTCTTCTGGCGCGGTCATCGATGCCCTCGGTCTGACTGTTGCCCCAGTTGTCCCAGGTGAGTCTGAAGCGTTGCCCAGTCATCAATTCGCACATGGGCGTCTGGTGCCTTGGTTATCATTGCCGCCAACCGTGGGTCAGCAACAAAATGGACAAGGTGAGTGCCCGGTGCATGGTTTGCGACCGACGCCAGCTGCGGGGGCAGGTCGTCGACAAAGGCAACATGGTGCGTTGTTGTTGCCTTGAGTGCTTTGACAGCAGGACCTTTTTCGCCGGCATTAGACAAAACCGGATATTTAAAACCCATGTCCCAAAGCGCTGCCTCACGACGGGCGCGATGCGCGTGCGGCACGTTGGTCAGCACCACAACTTCATATTGCTCGGACAAGTTTTCCAACGCACTCGCCGCCCCGTCAACGGCAGGGACAGTGTCGACGCAATTATCGAAAAACGAGCCAATCAGTTCTGTCACTTTTTGCGGAGGGGCAACGGTGTTGGTTTTCTGTTCGTAAATGTTTCCGGACAGTTGGAAACTGGTCAGGCGAAGCTCGAAGCCCCGGGTCGGGAAAAAAGCTTCCAGATGCTCGACAAACCGCAACAACACCTCATCGGCATCAACTATCAACAATGGCCGCGCCGGATTGAGGGCGGCTGCAACATTTTCCAGGCTTGTCATTCGATTTTCGCCATCATTGGTGTCTTCATTTTTGTCAGAATTCCTGGCCAGCACCGCCGCCAAGGGCGCGCCAGGCCTTTACTATCATATCCGGGCTGATGTCCTGCGCTTCGGCTGCGGCAATCAAGTCGGGTTCATGTGAAACCAAAAACTCCAAAATACTGGCAAATGTGCCGGGCTGGTCCAGGCTTTCCCGCAGCGTATCAGAGTCAAGGCCGGTCAAGGCAACAAAACGGTCGCGCAGCACATCGTCACTTACGATATAACCCAGCGCCTTCAAGGCGATAATTTCATATTTTTGATCAGGCATAGTGACTTTGCAATGGAGCATTTGGGGTTGTGCAGTCGCGAGCCGTATCTTAATCACAACTTGTGTTCGGCGAAACTAAAAGTGCGAATCTCAACTGTTTGTTAGGGAAATTTTGTTTTACTATTTGACGAGGCTTGTTTTTTCCGGTGAAGCACGACTATTATTCACCGCCGGGTGGGTGATCAAGCCCGAATGATCAGGAGCTGTGGGGCTACATGAATAAAAAAATCCTTATCGTCGAAGACAACGAATTGAATATGAAGTTGTTTTGCGATCTGCTGGAAGCTCATAATTATGAGACTATCCAAACCCGTGACGGCATGGCGGCCCTTGACCTTGCCCGCGTCCACCAACCCGATCTGATATTGATGGATATTCAACTACCAGAGGTTTCAGGTTTGGAAGTGACCAAGTGGCTCAAGGAAGACGAAGACCTTCGTAAAATTCCGGTGATTGCTGTAACTGCCTTTGCCATGAAAGGTGACGAAGAAAAAATTCGCGAAGGTGGGTGCGAAGCCTATATTGCGAAACCGATTTCGGTCCGGCACTTCCTGGACACCGTAAAACAATTTGCGGGATAGGGTTGGATGACGGCTCGTGTGTTGGTTGTGGATGATGTTCCGCCGAACGTCAAACTGCTTGAAGCCAAATTAACCAGCGAATATTTTGATGTGCTCACCGCATACAGTGGCCCTGAAGCACTGGACGTGACCAACCGCGAACATCCCGACATTATTCTTCTTGATGTGATGATGCCGGGTATGGATGGCTTTGAAGTGTGTCGGCGCATTAAGGCTGATCCGGCCACAGCCCACATTCCCGTGGTAATGGTAACAGCTCTGGACCAACCTTCGGACCGAGTAACCGGCCTTGAAGCAGGTGCGGATGATTTCCTCACTAAACCGGTACAGGACCTGGCGCTTTTTGCCCGGGTTCGCTCTTTGGTTCGCCTCAAGGTGATGATGGACGAATTGCGCAATCGTAAAACCACCGGTACATCGCTGGGCTGGGACGATGACGATTCGGTTGTTTTCGATACGTCGGTGCCAACCGACGGTACAATCCTGATCGTTGACGAGCAGGAACGGGTTATGGAGCGCATTGCAAAGGCGCTCGACGGTGTGGGCGAGCTTTCCTTCATGGCGGGGGGCGATGACGCGGCAGAGCGTGCCCGAGAGAAGAATTTTGACCTGATTATTGTGTCGCTGACCATGCGAGATACTGACGGCCTTCGGGTGTGCTCGAAATTGCGGTCGTATGAAGAAACCCGCCATGTGCCGATTTTGGTGATGGTTGATGACGGCAATACCAAATTATTGGTCCGCGCCCTGGAAATGGGTGTGAACGATTATGTTGTTCGCCCGGTGGACAGGCAGGAATTCTTGGCGCGGGTAAAAACCCAGCTGAAACGCAAGCGATTTGCCGATAAGCTGTGGGAAAATTTCCATCTTTCCATGCAACTGGCCACCACCGATGCGGTTACGGGCCTTTATAACCGACACTATTTAACAAGCCACATGGATACCCGCATGCAGGCGGCGCAAAAACAGGGCAAAGAACTGTCAGTGCTGATGATGGATATCGATCATTTCAAGGCGGTCAACGACACATACGGTCATGCTGTTGGTGATTTGGTGCTAAAAGAGTTTGCGACACGCATTGAGCGCAATATTCGAGGGGTTGACTTGGCAGCGCGTTACGGCGGTGAAGAATTTGTTGTTATGATGCCCGAAACGCCGACCGACTGGGCAACCATGATTGGTAACCGGCTGCGGGAAGAAGTTTCAGACAATAGCTTCGACTTTGAACTGCAAGAGGGACCTATTTCGATTACGGTCTCCATCGGGGTTGCCACAAGTAAAGACGGGCAGACGCCAGCGCAGCTTCTGGAATCTGCAGACCGAGCACTTTATGAAGCCAAGGCGGCTGGACGAAACAAAGTTATTGTGGCGTCCTGACGTGCGGTGCCAATGGCATTGCTACCGGACAACCAAGACCTGCAGGCAATTGTGATCCGCCAATAAAAAACGCCGCAGCCAATAAGGCGCAGCGTTTTGAATGATCAAACGGCAGTCAAGACTATTTAATCTTGGCTTCCTTAAACTCTACGTGCTTGCGAACAACTGGATCATACTTACGTTTGATCATTTTCTCAGTCAGTGTCCGCGGGTTCTTTTTGGTCACATAGTAGTAGCCGGTGTCCGCAGTACTAACCAGCTTGATCTTGATGCTGGAAGGCTTCGCCATCTCATTCACTCCAGGAAATCAGTTATCCAGACCGCGCATGCGGCCACGTTGAGGGCGCAAAATACCTATGGGCGACCGTAAGTCAAGCGGAGTTTGTGCTTTTATCGATAATTTCGGTTTTTTTTGATCATATCCGGTTTTGATAACACTCGGGTAACCTTTTGTATGGCATTAATAAACATCACTGTTTCAACTATTTTGAGAAAGCTTTGACGCGATGATGCAGCAGGATATTTTGGAAGAATTACGCACGGAAGCTATCGACTCGGCAGAAGACCGCATGAGAAATATGCAGGAGACTGCACAAGGGTTTTTAAGTGGCACAATTCAACCTGTCGATGCCTTTGCCGCTATCCGTCTGGATGCCCATTCCCTGAAAAGTGTCGCCGCATCGTTTGAGATGCGAGCCCTGAAGGTTATTTGCCATCGGTTCGAAGACTATTTCTTCAATGTTAAAGAGTTGAACGAAGCCATTTGTAAGGATGCGCAATTTTTCTTTGATCGCATGGCCGAATGTTTGGATGCTTTTGTCAGCGGCCGAGACATTGACGTGTCTGTCCTTATGCGCAAGCTGCCCAACAAAGCTGGTTTTGATGTGGCAGACATTTCAAGCGTGGAAATTGAAGTGATGTTGGTTATGGGGCCGGGTACAGCAACCAAAATTGTTACGCGTGAATTGCTCGAATGCGGCTATCGTATGGTCAATGTGGCCAGCACGATGGATGCTATTCAATTGATTCCAATGATGAAACCGGATGCGGTTATCATCTCGCGTGTGATGCCGGAACTGTCCGGCATTGATCTGGCCTGTGCGCTTCGTGCCATGCCCGCGACACGCGGTATTCCTGTGGCCCTTCTGTCGACAGAAAATGGATCTCTGGCTGATCTGCCGCCGTCGGTTCCGGTTTTGCGCAAAGGTGCTAATTTCGGCGACGATGTCGCCGATGTATTTATGAAGCTCGGTATTCTTTAGCCGCCATAAAGCAATTTTAGCAGCTACCGACTTCTTTTTCGGCTGCTTCTGCTGGAATTTGGCCCGCCGGGCCGTCTTCGCCGGTGGTTCACCGGTTTACCACTATTTTTTGTTCTGGGGCCATCCTCGTTACCGATAAGCTCGAGCTTCAGACCGCCAGTAAAGCGGTTAGCTTCGGTTAGCCTTACATCAAGCTTATCACCCAGCGTAAAGGTTTGGCCCATACGTTCGCCGACCAGGGCGTGAAGGGCCTCGTCGTGATAATAATAGTCGTTGCCGATTTCGGAAATGGGGATTAACCCGTCGCCGCCGGACGGCTCCAGCGCCACAAAAAGCCCAAAACGGGTCACCCCAGTGATTCTACCGATGAAGTCATCGCCCACATGGTCAGCCAGGTAGGATGCCATATAGCGATCTGTCGAATCGCGCTCTGCAGCCATGGCGCGGCGTTCGGTACCGGAGATTTGAGCGCCGATGTCCTCTAACTCTTCAATCTCATTGTTGGTAAGGCCGTCATCACCCAAACCCAAAGCCCGGACAAGCCCGCGGTGAACCAGCAGGTCGGCATAGCGGCGAATCGGTGAAGTAAAATGAGCATAGCGCGCCAACGCGAGTCCGAAATGGCCCTGGTTTTCAGGCGAATAGTAGGCTTGGGTTTGTGACCGTAGTACCACTTCATTGACCACATGCTCGCGGGTTGTGCCGCGCACCTTCGAGAGAATGCCGTTAAATAGCCGCGGCATCATCACCGCGCCTTTGCTCAACTTCAGGTCAAGCGTGGTCAGAAACTCACGCAGGGTTTCCAGCTTGTCCAGCGGTGGTTCCTCGTGCACCCGGTACATAGCGGGGGTTTTCTTGCGCTCCAACTCTTCCGCTGCTGCCACGTTGGCCGCGATCATAAACTCCTCGACCACCCGGTGGGCATCCAGCCGTTCGCGCAGGGCAATGCCCTTAACCAAACCGGCTTCGTCCAGCTCAATTTTGCGCTCTGGCAAGTCCAGGTCCAGCGGCTCACGTTTTTCGCGTGCAGCCATCAGGGCCTTGAACGCACCGTACAGGGGCACCAGAACCGGCTTCAGCAACTGTTCTGCTTCCTCGTCTGCGTTGCCGTCAATTGCCGCCTGCACCCGCTGGTAGGTGATGTTAGCACGGCTGTTCATCAGACCGCGTACAAATTTGTGGCGGATTTTGTTGCCGCCCGCATCGAACCACATATGAACCGCCATACAGGCGCGGTCTTCGCCGGGTTTCAGGCTGCAAAGCCCGGCGGAAAGCACTTCGGGCAGCATGGGAACAACCCGGTCGGGGAAATAACAGCTGTTGCCGCGTTTAATGGCTTCCTTGTCCAAAGCAGTGCCGGGCTGCACATAATGGGCAACATCGGCGATGGCGACAACCGCGTGCCAGCCGGCCGGGTTTTTCGGGTCAGTGTCGGCTTCGGCCCATATGGCGTCGTCATGATCGCGTGCATCTACAGGGTCAATGGTAATCAGGGGAACGGTGCGAAGATCGTCCCGCTCGCCCAGCGCAACAGCTTCGGCCTTGTCGGCCTCTGCAACAACATGTGCGGGAAATTCATGAGGAATATCATGGGCATGGATGGCAATCATGCTGATGGTTCGCGCTGCGCTTACGTCGCCCAGTCGGTCGCGCACCCGCGCACGCTTTGGGCCATCGTCGCGCTTGCGGCGCATCACCGGTTCTGCGGTTACCAGCTCGCCGTCAACCGC
>JAJFIT010000129.1 GCA_021774775.1 Alphaproteobacteria bacterium
CGCCAACTGGGTCAAATATTTTGCCTTCCGGCGTCAGATAAAGGGCGTTGATGGTAAAATCGCGGCGTTCGGCGTCTGCTTGCCAATCATCGGTGAACTCTACGTCTGCATGCCTGCCATCGGTGTCAACATCCCGCCGCAAGGTTGTGATTTCGCATGATCGGCCTGCTTGCACCGCCGTGACAGTGCCGTGCTTTAAGCCTGTTGGAATAGTTTTGATCGAAGCGTCGGCGAGCAGGCGCCGCACTGCATCCGGCCTATGGCTGGTTGCCATGTCAATGTCTGACACAGACAGCCCCAGCAGGCCGTCCCTCACTGCGCCGCCAACAAAACACACCGTGTCCGCGCCGAGCGCTTCAATAATGGCGGAAAAAAAATTTACGTGTAGCCAATCCGGGGCCCAACCCGCGGGCGGGTCAATCAATTGGTTATTTGGGGGTCCCACCGGGCCCTCCACCGCCTTTATCCGGATCAGCCTCTTCGCCGTCTTTTTTCTCAAGGTCGTCTTTGGGAATGTAATAGCCCGGAATTACTTTGCCGTCTTCAACCCGCGCGGGCACATAGATGCTGTCCACATCACCTGCCCCGTCATCGATAAAACGCAAACCGAGCCCGGTTGCCAGGGTAACAACCACCAAAACCGTCATACCAACCCGCAGGCGCTTGAATTCGGCATTTCTGGTTTCCTCATCCAAATCGCGTTTCATCCGCCACCGCAACCACATAAGCAAAGCCGCTATGGGAATCAAAATCAGCATTAGCCTCAAAAATATTGCCATTTTACGCTTCCTCTCGCGCGGCTTCCAGAACGTCAACCAAATTAATAATCATTGCCGCGGTTGCACCCCAAATATAAAACTCGCCGTATGGCATAGCATAATAGTGGCGGCGGCGACCACGCCACACCCCGCTCTGTCGCTGGTGATTATCACGGTCGAGTACAAAATCCAGCGGGACCTCAAAGGTTGCCGCCACTTCACCCCTGTCGATTTTCAGGCTGAACCCGGGGCGAACCGTTGCGACAATTGGCGTGATCTCAAATCCGGTGCCCGTGCGGTAGCTGTCAAGCTCGCCGTGGACATCAATAAAATCCGCGGTCAGGCCTATTTCTTCCTGGGTTTCCCGCAAGGCTGCGGCCACAGCGCTTTCGTCGCCTTCGTCGATGCTACCGCCCGGAAAGCTGACCTGCCCCGCGTGTTTGGACAGGGTCTCGGTTCGTTGGGTTAACAGGATAGTAGGCCCGCTTGCGTGCCTGACAATAGGCACCAACACAGCGGCCTGACGCGGCGTTTCTTTCATAAGGTCGGCAGCGTCATGCTCGTTATTCAAGTCAAAATCACTCCGAGCACCGCGTGCGCCGGGGTTCTGGTCTGATAACGCTTTTTGTAGCCATTGTTGAACCATAGGTCTTTCTATTCTGTCGAAGGCCACTCGCCTAGCGAAAAGCTGACAGAATTGCTAATTATGCTGCAGCGGCTTGAACCAGCGACGTTTTCAATATCGCCTTTTTCGATCAATTCATAATATACTGACCGCGCAATCAGGGCTTCCAGACGGCCACGCACCAGTATGTACGGCCTCGGTTCACCCGTTTCCACATCTACCACAACCCTGATGGGATTATCGGCACTGGCGATAACTACATCACCCACATTCGTGGTAAAACAAAGGGACGGACCACTGTCCGGCTCGGCAAATTCCACGCTGGTTGCCACAAAGGGGGCATCGTCCACCGTGATACCTATCTTTTCCACCGGCGTAACCAGATAGGTTTTGCCGTCGTCGTCCTTGCGCAAAACCGAGGCAAATAATTTGACCATCTTCTTGCGTCCTATCGGCGTGCCCATGTAAAACCAGGTGCCATCTGACGCAATACGCATATCTATATCGCCGCAGAATTCGGGATGCCATTTTTCAACCGGCGGAAACTTCTGGTCACCCACCTGTTTCATGAAGGCTGTCAGATCAAAACCCGGATGCTGCGATTGTTTCTGCACTAACTGATCTCCTTACCTCTTTATATGGCCTGTTGGGCCCTAATGAAAAGAGGCTAAAGATCAGCTTGCCATCAATAGCTCGCTTTGTGCTTCCGCTGGAACAGCTTGAGCAATTGGTTCCACGCGCCCAACTGCAGGCAACGAGGGCAACAGCGCCGACTGTTTTACCAACAACCGCCGGGCGTCCCGCCCGCCGGGCAGCGTAATGTAGCTTGGCAAGGTCGGCACAAAACCAAACCGGCCATAATAACAGACGTCGCCGACCAATATTATCCGCTGGTGCCCCAGTGCCGATGCCGCCGACAGTGTTTGGCCCACCAACTTGCTCCCAATACCATATCCCTGAAACGCCGGGTCCACAGCCAGGGGGCCAAGCAATAGTGCGTTGTGCCGCGCGCCGGACAACAGATCGCTGATAACAGTTGGCCAAAAACGAATGCTGGCAGCAAGCTGATCACCGCAGCGCACCACCTGGCACAGCGACTCAACAGGGGCGATATTTTGCCGTAAGGCATAGGACGCCTTCCCAAGCCGGTCGGTTCCAAATACTATATTAAGAAGATTAGTGATGGCGGGGCCGTCAGACACCCGCTCGTGATCGAACGTAAACATCGCATTTTTCCATATCAGCAGCGCATACTGCGCCAAAACAACAAAAAGGGTTGGTGTGGTCCCTCAGCGTCGTCGCAATCGATTGATATGGCTCGTTTTTAACATGCGGTTCTTTACAGTATTATGTTGAACTGGGTTTATGTTCGAAGTGGCCGGACCATAGGGGTCGGCCTTTCAAAAAGCCAGCGAAAATTAACCTCAATGGAAATTAACCTGTTGCAGCGCATTATTTAACAATGCTTTCAAGCGAACGGTCGACTTCGTTCGCCGCTATCACAACCGTCTCAATGGACCGCAAGAAGAATTTCACTGGGACAGTGTCAAAATCATCAGACGGCTTGTGGTAATACGGGTGATCCTCAACACCGAAATATAGGAACGGAATACCGGCGCGATGAAACGGGCCGTGATCAGACGAGAATGTCCAGTCGTTTGCACCCAGTGCAGGGTCATCATGCCCCTTCAGCAATTTTACGGGTGCTTTTTTCGCGATAGTATCGATAACGGGAACCAGTCCGGCACGGTGGAATGCGCCGGCCACATAAAGCTCGTTTTTATCGCTACGGCTGATCATGTCAAAGTTGATATTGAAGGCTATGTTTGGGTCAATACGTTTGATGTTGCGTACAAAGGCGCGCGCACCCTGCAGTCCCATCTCTTCAGCATCGAACAAGGCAAAAATTACGTCGTTCATGGGCGGATTTTCTTTGAAATGCTCGGCAACCGCCATAACCCCCGCAACACCAGACGCATTATCGTCGACGCCGTTGTAAATTTCGCCGTCACGCGCGCCCAAATGGTCATAATGTGCTGAAACAACAATGGTTTTACCGGTATTACCCGTGCCCTCAATGCGGAACAACAAGTTGGTGCCTATGTGGTCCACCTTAACACCGTCCTGGCTTTCAGTGGTGAATTTGAATTTATGCTCATGGGTTGGGCCCACCATTTCCACATTCAGTGTGGCGATAAGCTCCAACAAATAGGCCTGTGCCTTGGCGCTGCCCGCCGAGCCGGTCCGCCGCCCGCCCATGTCATTTGCGGACAGGGTTTTTATGGTTGCAACTGCGGCGTCACGGTCGAATGTACCAGGCTCCGCAAACACGGCTGAGTTTGTCAGCGTCGCCGCCCCAACTATTGCTGTTAAAATAGCCTTTTGAAATTTGCGCATGACCCTATCCGCTTGGTTTAACTGATAACGGGCAACTTAACCGAGTTGTCCCGGATAGCAACAGTAAGACGACAGCCTGTTTTGCCAGAGCGGTTAAACCCTAAAGAAAAACCCCCGCAGCAAATGCTGCAGGGGCTCTTAACTCGGAACTAAATTTAGTCGCTATGAACTAGCTTGGGTTGGTATGGCCTAAAAGCCCATGCCGCCCATTCCGCCCATTCCGCCCATGTCAGGCATTCCGCCGCCACCAGGCATAGCAGGCGCAGCAGGCTCTGGTTTATCAGCAACCATTGCTTCGGTTGTGATCATCAGGCCAGCGATAGACGCCGCATCCTGAAGGGCTGTACGAACCACTTTAGTCGGATCGATAATGCCTTTGGATACCAGGTCACCGTATTCTTCTGTTTGCGCATCGAAGCCAAAGTTGGCATCGTCCTGCTCAAGAAGTTTTCCTGCAACAACAGCACCGTCAACACCAGAGTTTTCAGCGATCTGACGAACAGGCGACTGAAGCGCACGGCGGATAATAGCGATACCGCGCGTTTGGTCTTCGTTCGCGCCTTCAAGGCCATCAAGAACTTTTGTCGCGAACAACAGGGCTGTACCGCCGCCAGCAACAACGCCTTCTTCAACAGCAGCGCGTGTAGAATGCAGTGCATCATCAACGCGATCTTTGCGCTCTTTCACTTCAATCTCGGTAGCACCGCCGACTTTGATAACGGCAACACCGCCAGAAAGCTTGGCGAGACGTTCCTGAAGTTTCTCTTTGTCATAGTCGGAAGTTGTGACTTCGATCTGCGCCTTGATCTGCTCAACACGGGCTTTGATGTCGTCTTCTTCACCGATGCCATCAACAATTGTTGTGTCTTCTTTGGTGATGTTGACGCGCTTGGCAGAACCCAGCATGTCGATGCCAACATTTTCAAGCTTGATACCCAGGTCTTCCGAGATCACTTCACCTTTGGTCAACACAGCCAGGTCTTCCAGCATTGCCTTGCGGCGATCACCGAAACCAGGGGCTTTAACCGCAGCAATTTTCAGGCCGCCACGCAGCTTGTTAACCACCAAAGTTGCAAGGGCTTCGCCTTCGATGTCCTCTGCGATAATCAACAGCGGACGGCTTGACTGAACAACAGCTTCAAGAAGCGGCAGCATTGGCTGAAGGTTAGAAAGCTTTTTCTCGTGAAGAAGGATCAGCGGGTTTTCCATATCAACCGTCATCTTCTCAGCGTTTGTGATGAAGTAAGGTGACAGGTAACCGCGGTCGAACTGCATGCCTTCAACAACGTCCAGCTCGCTCTCAAGGCCTTTAGCTTCCTCAACAGTGATAACGCCTTCCTTGCCAACTTTTTCCATCGCAGCGGCAATGTCTTTACCAACCTGAACTTCGCCGTTGGCCGAAATCGTGCCAACTTGCTCAATCTCTTCAGTGGTCGTTACCGGCTTGGTACGACCTTTAAGGTCTTCAACAACAGCCGCTGTCGCGAGGTCAATACCGCGCTTCAGGTCCATTGGGTTCATGCCAGCAGCAACAGACTTCATGCCTTCACGAACGATGCTCTGCGCCAACACAGTTGCAGTTGTTGTACCGTCACCGGCAACGTCGTTAGTGCGAGAGGCAACCTCTTTCACCATTTGAGCGCCCATGTTTTCGAACTTGTCTGTCAGTTCGATTTCCTTGGCAACCGATACACCGTCTTTGGTGATGCGTGGTGCGCCGAATGATTTGTCGAGAATAACGTTACGGCCTTTAGGGCCGAGGGTTACTTTTACAGCGTTTGCGAGCACATCAACGCCAGCCATAATTTTGGCGCGTGCTTCGTCGCGGAGTTTTACTTCTTTAGCAGCCATCTTGGGCCTCCTGATACATCAGATATAATTTGTGGGTTGGAAACAGGGTCGAGGGTTACTCAATAATCCCCATAACGTCTTTTTCCTGCATGATCAGCAGGTCTTCACCGTCGAGCTTAACTTCGGTGCCGGACCATTTGCCGAACAGGATTTTGTCACCAACTTTGACATCAAGTGCGGTTACTTTGCCGTCATCGGCTTTTGTACCGTTGCCAACTGCAAGAACTTCACCTTCTGAAGGTTTTTCCTGAGCTGTGTCCGGCAGAATGATACCGCCAGCAGTTTTAGCTTCGCTTTCTAAACGCTTGACCAATACACGGTCGTGAAGCGGACGAAGAGCCATGGTTTGTCTCCTAATTGATAAACCTGAATTAAAAATTATTAGCACTCACCCCTATGGAGTGCTAACGCGTGTTTGTATTTAGGCGAAGGGAGGCGCTGGTTCAAGGGCTGAATCAATA
>JAJFIT010000130.1 GCA_021774775.1 Alphaproteobacteria bacterium
GTTTCCAGATCGCGGGTGATCAGGTAGCTGGAGGGGTCCATATACAAGCGTTTCGAGAAGCCATCGGGCGCGACCTCCTCCAGCTCATAGTAGGCTTTGTCGTTGTGGGTTACTTCGCCGAACAGTTCCAGCGAGTAGCCAAGGGCGGCGCGCTCATGTAGGCCGAAAAGGTTGGCCGCCACACCGCGCACCAGGGCACTGTGCCCGTCCGCTGACAGGTCAGTCACCCGGCCGTCACCGAACATCTGCCAGCCACCATCGGGGCCAAGCGCTTCGGTGAACACACGGTTGCCGTCTGCAAATATATCGATGCGCATATGTCCCTCACGCGTCGCCACATAGCTGCCGGTAACGGTGAAATCAGGCTCGATAATTTCCAGCTCCACCCGGACCGATTGCACGCCCTCAATCGCTGCCGCGCCGCCGCGCGCCTCGGTGTGTTTGGCTAACAGGTCGTCCAGCGACGGCAATTTGGTTTGGTCCGATGCTGGGCTGCAGGCGGTAACGACCAGTAATAGCAGGGCGGGCAGGGTGCGGCGCATCGCGTGATTCCTTAAAGACGTTTGTTGGATGAAAACCTTGCATTAACCGCTTCTTATGGTCATCCAACTTTCGACCAAATGGGTGTGTCCGGCGACGGGTTGTCGTAAAACATTGTTTTGGTGCCTGATCACGTTAGTTTTTCTGTACTGTTGTCCTACAAAAATAGCCATAGACTGCGATTGACGCACAGGCGCGCAGGCCTATACTCGCGCCGTTCCTATATTGCCCTCGTTTTTCGGAGTTTGTCCCGTGACCAAATCATCTGATAAAATCAATAAAGTTGTGCTTGCCTATTCCGGCGGCCTCGACACCTCAATCATCCTCAAGTGGCTTGAGGTAACCTACGACTGTGAAGTGGTGACTTTCACCGCCGATTTGGGACAGGGCGAGGAGCTGGAGCCCGCGCGCCGCAAGGCCGAGATGCTGGGCATTAAAGAGATTTTTATCGAGGACCTGCGCGAGGAATTTGTGAGCGACTATGTGTTTCCCATGTTCCGCGCCAACACGGTTTACGAAGGGCTGTATCTCTTGGGCACCGCCATTGCCCGGCCCCTGATTGCCAAGCGCCAGATTGAAATTGCCAAGGCGACCGGGGCGGATGCTGTGTGCCACGGTGCCACCGGCAAGGGTAATGATCAGGTACGCTTCGAGCTGGGTTATTACGGCCTGAACCCCGACATTAAGGTGATTGCGCCCTGGCGCGAGTGGGAGCTCAATTCGCGCACCGACCTGATTAATTTTGCCGAAAAACACCAAATTCCGGTACCGAAAGACAAGCGCGGCGAAAGCCCCTTCAGTGTGGACGCAAACCTGTTGCACACATCATCCGAAGGCAAGGCGCTCGAGGACCCGTGGGTGGGCGCGGAAGAATATGTATACAGCCGCACCGATGACCCGGTGACGCAGGCACCGGACGCACCCGAATATATCGAGGTTGAGTTCGAAAAAGGCGACGCGGTGGGCATAAACGGTGTGGCCATGAGCCCGGCGACGCTGTTGACAGCGCTGAATGACTATGGCCGCAAGCACGGCATCGGTCGGCTTGACCTGTTGGAGAACCGCTTTGTTGGCATGAAGTCTCGCGGGATATACGAAACCCCCGGCGGCACCATATTGCTGGCGGCACACCGGGGCATTGAGCAGATCACCCTAGACAAGGGGGCTGCGCATCTGAAAGACCAGATTATGCCCAAATATGCCGAGGTGATCTACAATGGTTTCTGGTTCAGCCCCGAGCGCGACATGCTGCAGGCGATGATCGACAAAAGCCAGGAATTTGTCGCCGGAACCGTGCGGCTGATGCTTTACAAAGGAACGGCAAATGTTGTGGGTCGCAAGAGCCCCTACAGCCTTTATTCGATGGAACATGTGACCTTCGAGGAAGACAGTGTTTATGACCAGCGCGACGCGGAAGGGTTTATCAAACTCAACGCGCTTCGACTTCAACTTTTGAAGCAGCGCGGCAAAATTACCGAGCCGCCATCGTATGATTAGGGTTGACGAGAACTGATTGTTGAAATCAGTGATTTTGACGTGGTGAAATTCTGAAAAAGGCGAGTTTTATTCTGAAAACCCGAATTTTATTCCAAAAAAGCCGGGTTTGATTCTGAAAAAGGCCAGTTTGATTCCGAATTTTGGCCAAGATTGATCGGTTAGAAAGCAAAAACAGGCATTATGATCGAGATTTTCACCATCGTTGGGCCGGTTTTTTTGATTTTGATGTTGGGTTTCTGGCTCGGGCGCACAACCCTGTTTCCGCCGAAATCCAGCGAAATTATGATCACTTATGTTTGGTACATCGCGATCCCGGCGCTGATGTTTCGCGCCATCGGCTCCGGCGACCTTCCCAAGCCGGACGAACTTTATCTGGTGCTCGGATATTACACTTCGCTCGGGTTTCTCTATCTGCTCGCCGTACTGATTGCCAGGTATTTTTTCAAGCTAAACCCCGCAGAGCAAGGCATTTTCGCCCTGTCATCCAGCTTCGCAAACGGCGGGTTTCTGGGCATTCCGGTGATGGAAGGGGCGTACGGCGCTGAAGGGGTTCGCCTGCTGTTGGTGATCCTCAGCTTTCATGCTTTGTTTTTGCTGACCACCACCACGCTGATTGTCGAACGCGCCAACCGAACCGCCGAAGGTCCGGGTGTGCTGATCAAGTCTCTCAGCAGTATTGCTCACAATCCTTTGCTGATCGCGCTTGCCTGCGGCCTGACATGGTCGGCGCTTGAATTTCCCTTCCCTTACTGGCTGGACCGCCTGCTGGCTCTGCCCGCCCAGTCGGCTTCCCCGGTTGGTTTGTTTGCTGCCGGAATGGCGCTTTCCCATGTGAAAATCGCCGGGGACCTGCGCCATGCCAGCACTGCGGTTGCGATCAAGCTGTTTCTGTTGCCGGCTCTGGTCTACAGCGTCACCACCTGGCTGATCCCGTTGCCAGCTGTGTGGGTGGGTGTTGCCACGCTGACCGCGGCGTTGCCGTGCGGCATGGTTGCCTACACCATGGCGGTGCAATATAATGTGGGTACCCGCCGGGCGGTCACCACGGTGATGATTTCAACCGCGCTTTCGGCGTTCACCCTGTCGCTCATACTCTCGCTGTTGGATATTGGCAGTTCCTGACACTGTCGATAATTCGTTGAACGGTCTTGAAATATAGCATTTTGTCCCACATCATACTGTAGCAGGCAGCAGCACCATTCATGATCCATAACGAGATATATTGATGAAACTTTTTTATGCCAAAACCTCGCCCTATACCCGCAAATTATTACTGTTGGCCCGCCATCTGGGACAAATCGATGAGATAGAGATCGTCGCGGTTGACCCTCTGAAGGCCCCTCCGGAATTTCTGGATGCCAACCCGCTTTCCAAGGTGCCGACGCTTGCGGTTGCGGGCGAGCCCGCTTTGTTTGACAGCCGGGTAATCGCGGAATATTTGCTGGACCGTGCCGGTATGAACGACAGCGGCCGTGCCAAAACCGAGGAACTGAAACGTCAGGCGCTCGCTGACGGTATCACCGATGCGGCGCTGGACATCGTGCAGGAAAACCGCCGCCCGGAAGCGCAGCGGTCGGCCTACTGGATGGAGCGCTGGCGTGCTGCAATTGAACGCGGGTTGGCGCATTTGGAAGACGGCGCGATCAACGCCCTTGGCCAGTGGCGGCTCGACGCCATGGCCACCGCCTGCGCGCTGGATTACCTGAATTTCAGGCTGCCGGAGCTGGCTTGGGAAAGCCGTTTTCCCGCGACCGCCAAATGGTACCGCGCGGCACTTAAGCAAGATGATATGATCGCCACCGACCCGCGTTAGCGAAAGTTTTCATGACATAAACCTATATCTGTTGGTTGCAGCAGTTGAGACAATGATGAACGAGAAGACAATTTTGTCTGATCGTAATATCTTCTGTATTTGTAATACAGGCTAGAATAGTTGAGGGAATAATACGATCAACCGCAAGATTTTTGCTTCCACCTGCGCTGTTACTGGCATACAAAACATTATCAGCAGTATATATAGCGTGAGTAATTCAGTTAGCATTTGGATGTAAGGATTAGAGCTAGAAGTTATGGGGGAAGAGCTTTTACAGATAACGCCAAAGCCGCTTGGCAGGTACCTATTTTATCGAATTGGGAGTACGACTCTTGGACAATTAAAAAAGCAAAAAATAATCAGAGCCAGTGTTCCTTCAAAAATCTCGAATAAAAAGCCTGATTGTTTGGTCGTGCTTCCTGGTGGAGATGTGAAGGCCATTATTGAATACAAACAACCCTCGGAACTAAAAACTAAGGCTCAAGTGAATAAAGCAATCCAACAAGAGATTGAAGTCGCAAAACAGTTCTGTAAATTGCTCATTGTTACGTCCGGAAAAAAGACCATCTGGATAAATGCTTTAAATGGAGAGAGAATAATTGATGAAAATGGAGCGGCGTTGAATCAAGTATTTGACGCTAAGCCGATCGAGAACATGTCATTTTCAAACGAAGAGGCTGTAAAGACCGAAAGTTTAATTGATAAAATTGATCATTCACTAACTTCTTCTAATAACAAAATTGCAAGCCCTGAATTGCTTGACCCATCAATTTTAGCCAGAACAATTTGGCAGAAAATATGGATAAATACCGGAAAAGAACCTGAAAAATGCTTATACAACGTTGTTGAGTTGTTTCTCTTTAAATTTCTCAGCGATGTCGGTGTATTGCGGGCACATAATAATTTTGGTTTCGTTTATAATTTATCTAATCAAGAATCTGCCGCAGAAGCTCTCAAGCACTATGCTAATAATTGCAGAAGAGAAATACGGGAACTCTTTCCTGAAGATAAAGAAGACAAGACTACGATAATAAATGGAACAATATTTGTAAATGAGCAGGGCGACCCCAATATCGCTCAGGCAAGTTTGTTTGGCGAAGTGCTGCAACATTTGCAGGATTATGACAGTGAATTTGGGTCCTTTAAGTATATAAAAAAAGAATTTAAGACACGCCTTTATGAATCTTTTCTTCGAAAGAGCGCGGGAATTGGTTTCTTAGGGCAGTATTTTACTCCCCGAAATGTGGTGAATGCCATTGTCTCAATGTCTGGAGCGGAACACCTAAAAAAAGGCTCTAGGGTTTGTGATCCATTCTGTGGCGTCGGTGGATTTCTTTTAGAATTGATAGCTTTAAATAATAATGTTTTGCGGGAGTTTGAACCAAAAAATGGCGTAGTGTCTCCTAACATTACGCTTGTTGGCTACGACAAGGGTAGCGACGAAAAAGAAGATGAACGAACGATCATATTAGCTAAAGCCAATATGCTAATTTATTTTTCTGATCTGTTGGTGAAGTATAACTCTAGGAAGAATTTAAAGGCGTTTTCCGATGGTGCTTTTAACAAAGTTTTTAGATTGCTCCGTTCGAACCTCGGAACATTTGGGCGAGTTGATGACGAATCGTATGACTTAATTTTGACCAACCCCCCCTATGTGACCAGTGGCTCTAGCAGCTTGAAGCGGGCTATAGAAAATGAGGGGCTTTCTAACCACTATACATCCGGTGGCCGTGGGACCGAAGCCCTTGCTATGGAATGGATTGTTAACAATTTGAATGATGATGGGATGGCCTTCGTCGTTGTGCCCGATGGTCTCCTAAATCAAGAAATTATGCTGACTTATCTGAAAGCCAAGTGTGTGATTCAGGGAGTTGTGTCATTACCGGTTCGGACATTTTATTCGACACCTAAAAAAACTTATATATTAGCTCTAAAAAAGAAAAATGACGTGAATATTGAGCAAGCTACGCCTGTATTCACATATTTGATAAATGAAATTGGAGAAACTAGGGACGCGAAACGATTTGATTGTGCCGAAAACGATTTAATTGAAATGGCATCTCTTTTTAATCAATTTAAAGGGGCGCAGGATTGTTTTGTAAGCACTTCAACGCGCTGTAAGATTGTTGATTATGAAAGCTTTTCAATTCGATCAAATTGGATGGTTGATAGGTGGTGGTCCAAGGCGGAAAAACTAGAATTTGATATAGCAGACGAACCAAATGTGGTAAGTGAATTAGAATTTCAAAACCTTATCATTGAAGCGGGTGATGAAATATCAAATCTGATATTAGAGTTGTCAAAAAAACATTCTAGCTCAAGTGATGAAAAGAGGTTGGTGAGAATTGATAGCGCCGCATTGTTTGATCTGAAAATTGGAAATCGAATTTTAAAGAAAGACATACTGGAATCAGGGATTCCTGCCTATAGCGCTAACGTTAATTCACCATTCGGCTACACTAATGAAACAAATATAAAAGATTTTTCACAACCTACCTTAATTTGGGGAATAGATGGCAATTTTGATTGGGGCTTTATACCAATGGGGGTCGAATTCAGCACAACTGATCATTGTGGTTCTTTGAGGGTCCTAAGTGATAAACTTCATCCAGAATATATTTTTTATGTACTGAAAAATACAAAAGAGAAATATGGATTTGATAGGACCTATCGAGCATCGCTGAAAAACATTAAAGACGTGGTCGAAATTGAAGTTCCGGTAAACTCCTCGGGGGAATTTGATTTAGTGGCTCAGAAAGCAATTGCTAGTCGCTATGAAAAACTTGAGCATGTCAAAAGGAAGGCACTGGAACAACTAGAGTTATTGGCTTCAGTTGATGTGAGCTTAGACAAATAAATGCAGTAAACTGGGTTGTCTTATAGGTGCTGCTCGTCGTATTTATTATCTACGGTATTTTGCGGAACCTCCTAGCCGGCGAAGCTGTTGCGCAGGCCGTCCAGAATAAATTGTGTTGCCAGAGCCGCCAGAATAACGCCTAGTAATCGGGTTAAAACGGCTTTAACCGTCGGCCCCAATAGTCGCATCACCGGGCCAGCAGCCAGGAAAACCACCAGACTGATCAGCATAACGACACCCAGCGCGGCGGTTACCGCCAACTGCACAGTTGTGTTTGAGCCTGCGTCTGCGACCGCCAGCATAATGGCAGTGATGGCACCGGGGCCAGCCAACAGCGGCAGTGCCACTGGAAACACAGAAATATCTTCAAAATACTCGTCCATTTTTTCAGCGGCTTCCTGCTTGCGCGATGTACGTTTCTCGAAAACCATCTCCAGCGCGATGATGAACAGCATCAAGCCGCCTGCGATGCGCAAGGCGTCCAGCGAAATGCCCAGCGCACCCAGAAATGGTTTACCCATAAAGGCGAAAAACATCAGAATCAACGTGCCGATAAAGACACCCTTAACAGCCATTTTCCGCTGATGGCTGGGGGGCGTTCCCTGGGTTAACCCTGCAAAAACAGGCGCAATACCAATGGGGTCAATGATGACGAACAGGGCAATGAAGGCGCTGACAAAAATTTCATACATGGGACGAATCTCTGGTTTTCATGGTGGCAAAATGCCGGTGAGTCTGACCTCTAAAGGGTAATATTATTCTGTTTGCAGGTCGCTGTAACGGTATTTTTCAGCAAGCAGGCGATGGTCATCGGGCCAACACCGCCGGGCACCGGGGTTATGGCACCGGCGCGTGCCTGGGCCGAGGTAAATTCAACATCGCCGACCAGCCGTGTTTTGCCTTCGCCGCGCTCTGGCGCGGGTACCCGGTTGATGCCCACATCAATGACGCTGGCACCGGGCTTGATCCAGTCGCCCTTGACCATTTCCGGAACGCCAACCGCGGCGACCACAATATCAGCGGTAGCCACTTCACCGGCCAAATCCTGCGTGCGGCTATGGGCGATGGTGACCGTGCAATTTTCAGCCAGCAGCAGCTGTGCCACCGGCTTGCCCACAAGAATCGAGCGGCCAATAACCAGTGCCTTTTTGCCGGTCAAATCACCGAGCGTGTCCTTCAACATCAGGACGCAGCCAAGCGGCGTGCAGGGCACCATGCCGCCGCCGCTGGAGGCCAGCAGGCCAGCGTTTACCACATGCAAGCCATCCACATCTTTCTCGGGCGCAATGGCGCCGACAACGGCAGATTCGTCAATGTGTTCTGGCAGGGGTAATTGCACCAGAATGCCGTTAACCGCAGGGTCGGCGTTCAGCTCATTAACCTTGGCGATCAGCTCGGCCTCGGGCGTGTCCTCGGGTAGTTCGAAGTGAAACCCGTTCATGCCGACTTCGGCGGTCTGCTTGACCTTGTTGCGCACATATACCTGGCTGGCCGGGTCGTGGCCGACAATGACAACGGCAAGTCCGGGTTTGATGCCGTGGGCGGTCGTCAGTGCCTCAACATCGCGCGCCACACCGTCCCTGACAGTTTGTGCGAAGGCTTTGCCGTCGATAATGGTCGCAGTCATGGTTTGGCTCCCGGTCCGTGAGCGCCGCTGCGTTGATGCAGTGGCCCTAAAGTGTCATCAGTTTTTCCTCCACGAGGGTATCTGTTACATGCGCCGTCAGGCTGGGCGTATCGCCGGTGATTAACAGGGTTTTATCTCGTGCGTGATGCCCCGCTATAATCTGAATAGCGGACTTGGGCAACCGGAGTTTTTTTGCCAGAAATTTAACCAGCGCCCTGTTGGCTTTTCCCTTCTCGGGAACCGCGGTGACGGTGACGCGCAGACGTGCATTACCGCCTGCACTTTGGTCTATTCGGTCAAGGTGCTCGCGGGCGGCATTTGGGGTCAGGTGGACCGACAGGCGCAGCCCGTCGGCGTGGGCCGAAAGCGGGTTAATAGTTGTATATTCCCAACAGCGGTGCAATGTCGCTGCGAATTAAAATTCTGAGCGCAAAAATCAGAAAAATCAGGATGATCGGCGATACGTCGAAACCGCCAAGGTTGGGCAGGAAGCGACCCAGTACGCGCCTTATGGGGGCCAGGGCCGGTTCGGTGACACTATAGAGAAACTGTTGCACGGTTTGCACAAAAGGCTGGTAGCTGTTGATGATGCCGAAGGCGGTGAGCCAGCTCATGATGATCATCACAATCAGCAAAAAATAGTAGAAGCCGAGAAGGGCGTCGATAAACCAAAAAAGTGCAGTCATGGCTTCAATCCTTGAGTTTGACCTTGATGTCGGTTCGCCGGGCTTTGGTTTGGCCCTGGCTGATGCGGTTTAAAATGCCGTAATTGTCACGGTCCTTGCAAGCTATGTAATGCGAAGCTGCTTATTTTTCAATTAGGCGGCACATATTACCCCTTTTGCCGAGTCGTTTGGTACGGCGCGGTGCAGGGGGTCGGCAACTTATGCCGGGTAGGTAATTATTGCCGAGTGATGGGCCGTCAGTTATAGCGGCGAAACGGAAGCAGAAGCGATCAAATGGCCTTTTTTGGTGTACAAAATTCCGGCGGATTGTTTGGCGGTGGCCAGCAGCAATCATTCACGCCGATTATTGGCATCAGCAGCAGCCTGATCGCGCTGGATGCACAAGCCCAGCTGGCCCGCATCAGTCTTCAAAGCCTGACGGCCGCGGACCGAAACTCTATCCAGTCCCAGTTTGGCCGCAGTGACGGGCCGGCGGTTATTCCACCGTGGCAAATTCCCGAAGAAACCTCATCGCTGAACGAACAAATTCGTGAAGTGCGCGCGCTGACCAGTTTCATCGATCTGGATGCCAAGATCCTTGAGGGCGTATCCGACAACGCTGACCACGAAGCAACATTTGTGCTTTTCAATGCGTTGACCAACCTGAGGGTACTGGCAGAATATGCCTCTGAAGACAGTACGCTGGACAGTTCACTGGAGCGGCTGGATGATCAGTTTCGTTCCGGCCTGGATGAAGTGCGCGATTATTTAGCGTCAACCGAGTTGGAAACGCTGGATATCTTCCTCGGTGAAAAAGAATATACCACTGAGGCCAGTACGCGAACCGGCAAGAACCAGTCTGAATCGACAGGCACCTATATTGTTGATGACCCGGACGCGGTGATTGCGGGCCTGACCGGCAGTGAAGTTTTCACCGTGTCGGTTGAAAAAAGCGGAATCTCGGACGATATCACCGTTGACCTGAGCGGGATCGTCGGCGGTTTGAGCCTTAATAATGTGGTCACTCATATCAATGCCCAGATTGAGGCGCTGACAATTCCAATCGATAAAACATTAAGCACTGCTGATTTCAATAGCGATGATGCCAGCCTGACCACTGTGCGCATCGACACGTCAACCGCCGGATTGCAACTGGATGGGGTTGACGTGATCGACGGTCAGGAAATTGCGGCCGCAGATATTAT
>JAJFIT010000014.1 GCA_021774775.1 Alphaproteobacteria bacterium
CTGCACAGGCCGAAGATTATGCGCTGGTGAACGGCAAAATTTTCAACGGTGTTGACAACCGCATTATTGAAAATCAAACGATTTTCATCTCTAACGGAAAAATTAGCAAAATCGCAGAGAAAAGCCAGATAGTTGACGCTGATTACACAGTTATCGACCTTGAAGGCGACTATTTGATGCCTGGTATGTTTGATGTTCATACCCACCTGAGCACACTTGCCCAAGCCCGTCGGGCGCTGGTTTCCGGGGTTACAACAATCAGAAGCGCCAGCGTGAAAGCTTTTGAAGATGTTGCGCTCAGGGAACTTGTGCGCAGCGGAGCGATTGCTGGCCCCGATGTGGTGGCCGCCGGCGTTTATGTTACGCCCAAACTGGGTGACACCATCCTGGCCGACCCACGGCTGGCTGTGCTGGCAGGCGGTGTTCACACGGACGACGAACTACGCACACTGGTGCAGGTTAACATTGATCGCGGCGCAGATGTGATTAAAACCCGCGGCACCGAGCGCGCGGGCCTTTCCACTACCGATCCCCGCCAACAAGTATACACCGAGCGTCAGCTGCGGGTGGTGGTGGAAGAAGCAGCGCGCCACAACGTTCCAGTGCTTGTCCATGCCCACGGCGATGAAGGAGGCAAAGCCGCAGTGATGGCCGGCGCGCGCAGCATTGAGCACGGCACATATCTGTCCGACGAGACGCTCGCACTGATGAAAGAACGCGGCACATGGCTTGTGCCAACCTATGTCACCATGAAGGAGATGAACGAAGAACAATATGATCATGTGTTGCGGCTGCGCGGCAAACATATGGTGCCGCAACTGGAGCACGTCATCCGCAGCGCCCATAAAATGAGAGTGAAGTTCGCCACCGGCGCGGACAATTATTACGACAATAAATCCACCAACCGAATATCCATCGAAGTCGAGAATTTTGTCCGGCTGGGCATGAGCAATTTCGAAGCTCTGAAAACTGCAACGGTTAGTTCCGCCGACCTGCTTGGCCTAAGTACCGCCACCGGCCAGATCACCGAAGGTTATGAGGCAGACATGATTATAGTGCCCGCGAACCCGCTCGTGAGCATTGAAGCGTTGCAAGATGTGCTGATGGTGATCAGCAACGGACAAGTGGCGTTAAAACGCATTCCCTTCGGCGTCGGCGAGTAAGCTGCACTATTGGGTTTGAACGCCGCCCACCCCCAACGGCACCCGGATATCCCCAACCAAATTCTGCACCTCTTGGGTCGTGTCATTGATAAAGTGCCTTACCAAAAAGGCTGCATCTATGTTAACGAATATGCCAACAACCCAATGCGTTCCTTCGACATGACAAGTTTTAAGTTTGCGTAGCCCATGCACGGGCGGCTTCGGGCGTGTCTGTAACCAAAAAGTCAAATGACGATTCCGGAAGTGTTTTTCGGTATCTCTTCGACAGCTCAATAACATCCGGATGGGTAGCAACAATTGCCATTTTGGTCCGGCGCGTCATTCTGCCCGCAACACTATCGCGAAACGCAAGTTCGACGACCTCATAGTCGGAAAAATTGATCTCTGTCACGTCCAGATAATCAAAAATCTCATACTTCATTGAAGCGAAAGATGGATTTTCCCAAAGGCTGATAGTGGCTTCCAGTACGTCCCTATATGTGCAAGCCCCGCGCATGCGCACGTAAGCGCCTTCGGCCTCATATGTGATCGAATATTGCGATTCCTTCGTCATGCACCCCCCAATATAACGAACTACCAACAATATAGATTAGTATTGGTTAAAAAACCAATCCTTGAGCGAGCAGTACCATTTACGTGCATTTTTCTGGCCGGGCATAAACAATTAGGACCTTGCGGGGCAGGCTGGTGTTAGTCAGTGGCGGCCAGCCGGCGTTGAAGCACACCCCTTCGTTTTTGGCAATTAGACCCCCTCAGTGCGACTGGGCGGCACCAGCCCCTGACGGCACTCGAATATCCTCAACCAAATCCTGCACATCTTGCGGTGTGTCTTTGGTATAGTGCTTCACCAAAAATGCCGAGCCAATATTGACAAACATGCCAACAAACCCGATGCCCTCAGGCGAAATGCCAAACAGCCAGTTTTCCGCCACATTCAGCTCAGGCGACACAAATTTGAAGAAAACGATATAGCTGAAAGTGAACACCAGGCCCGCCAGCATGCCGACGATTGCGCCCTCCTTGTTCATGGATTTGGTGAAAATACCCATGATAATGGCAGGGAACAGGCTGGCAGCGGCAAGCCCAAAGGCGAAAGCCACCACCTGGGCAACAAACCCCGGCGGATTGATACCGAAATAGCCAGCAATTATGATCGCGACAATCGCTGCAAGTCGCGCAGCCCGAAGTTCCTGCGCATCACTGATATGAGGCATGAATGTTTTCTTCATCACATCGTGGCTGATCGAAGACGAGATAACCAGCAACAGGCCCGCTGCGGTCGACAGCGCCGCCGCAAGCGACCCAGCGGCCACAAGAGCAACCACCCAGCCCGGCAACCCGGCGATTTCCGGGTTAGCCAGCACCATAATATCACGGTCCACATATGCTTCATTGGTGTTTGCTGTCGGTGCATTTGTAACTGTGCGTTCGCCGGACTCGCCGCGCTTGTCACCGTCAAAGTCGGGTTTCCCTACGAACGGTGCGCCCGCGCTATATTGGATAACACCATCCCCGTTTTTGTCCTTCCAGGCAACCAAACCCAAATCTTCATAATTTTTGTATACCTCGGCGACCTCGCTGTAGGGCATGTCACTGACGCTGTCGATAAAGTTGATGCGCGCAAAAGCCCCAACCGCCGGTGCCGTGGTATAGAGGATGGCGATAAACACCAGAGCCCAGCCCGCAGAGGTGCGGGCATCCGATGCTTTTGGCACGGTAAAGAAACGCACAATGACATGCGGCAACCCGGCTGTGCCCAGCATCAGGGCCGCCGTGATGGCAAAAATATCGATCATAGATTTGCTGTTTTCGGTATAGGCGTTAAAGCCAAGGTCCACCAGCACTGCGTCCAGCTTTTCCAGCACATACATGCCCGAACCATCCGCAAGCTCGGACCCCAAGCCCAACTGCGGCACCGGGTTACCGGTGATCAGCATGGAGATGAAAGTCGCAGGCACCGTATAGGCGAATATGAGCACGCAATACTGTGCCACCTGCGTATAGGTAATGCCCTTCATGCCGCCGAGCACGGCATAGAAAAACACGATGGTCATGCCAATGATGACACCCATGTCGATGTCCACCTCAAGGAAGCGGCTGAAGACTATGCCGACACCGCGCATCTGCCCGGCAACATAGGTGAAGCTGATGAAAATAAGGCATATGACGGCAACAAGACGGGCCGTGTCGGAATAATAGCGCTCGCCGATAAATTCCGGCACAGTGAATTTACCGAATTTACGTAAATACGGCGCCAGCAAAAGCGCCAGCAACACATAGCCCCCGGTCCAGCCCATCAGGTAAACCGAGCCGTCATAGCCCAGAAAAGCGATCAGCCCGGCCATGGAGATAAACGAGGCCGCCGACATCCAGTCAGCCGCTGTTGCCATGCCGTTGACGACAGGATGAATGCCGCCACCCGCGATGTAGAATTCTTTGGTGGATCCAACACGGGACCATATGGCGATACCTATGTATAGTGCGAAGGACGCGCCAACGAACAGGTAAATAAGGCTTGAGGTCTCCATATGCCTAATCCTCCACGCCGAAGTCGCGGTCTATTTTTCGCATGCGGTGCGAATAGACAAAAATCAGCACGATAAACACATAGATCGACCCTTGCTGGGCAAACCAGAAACCAAGCTTGAAACCGAAGAATTGAAATTGATCAAGGATAGGTTGAAGCAAAATACCAAAGCCAAAAGAAACCACGAACCAAACGACCAACAACTTGCCCAACAGCTTGAGGTTAGCGCGCCAATAGGCTTTTGCCCTATCTCTTGCGATGTTGGCATCCCCGTTTTGATTTGGTTGGTCTGGCTGCTCTGGCATTCGGCTCCCCTTCCGGCAAATTGCAAGCACAACCATGCCCCCGCAGGGTTGCCGCTGCGAGCACAATAGGAAGCTGTCATGCTTCATGCAAACATCATTGTGGGAAAAACGCGCCCAATACCCGGGAGGCTAATCTATCCTAGCTGGGGATACGGCAAAAACTGCTGGTGCCTGCCAAACCAATAGACTCGCCGAACGCCACTTTCGCTGACCCACGCAGTTCCTGAACCATAGCCAGGTCAATCCTGATCGCGGTCATGTCGCCCATGCGAAAAGCAAAACCCTCAACAGCGACAGGCAAGGCAATATACGGTATTAAACGCCGACCAACTGCGTTACCCTGTTGGTCGACCAGCAAATAGGCCGCTTTCTCGCCAGCGTCGTTTTTAACCAACAACATCGGCGGCATGCCACCCATAACGCACAGCTCTGCGCACTCGCGGTGCACTTTGCCCGCACCCGGTTTCATCACGCCAAGCATACATTTGCTGTCAACAATTTCACCGACCAGCGACACAAACATGCCCGCTGATTCTGTCGGCGGCGCCAGGTCAAGGGTTGGCGCTTCTGCAACACTGTACGGACCTTCAATTTCCATCATTTGCCAGGGCCCGCGTTCGATCATAAAGCCTTCTATTGAAACAGTTTTACCGTCCAGCGGTGCCAAAATTTCCGTCGCATCAAGCTTACCCAACTGAACAATCAGAACCGGATGGTTTGCGCGGTCAATTGTTATAATCATCGGATAGGGCTTGGCTTTTACCACGCCGGTAATTGAAACAGGGTCATAGGCATTCCAAGTGCCTGTACCTGTGCGCTCGGTATTAATCGCAAAAACATAGGCTGTTGCAAGGCCCGCCAATAACAGAAGCGGAACTGCCCACTGGAAAAACGGTTTCAGCGTCTTTGGAAACGGAAGGTAACCGACAAAAAATGGGGTTTTCATGACGCCTCCGATGCGTGGTCTGCCAGTTTAATCAATGGCCGGGGCGTGCCCGGCGGCAGCGCAGTTGTATTCAACAACAATGAACCATTTTCAACCTTCAGCTCGTAAGTGGCCACTTTTTCTTCAAATGGCGGCGGTGATGCACCGTCCTCAAGCTGATACTGGAAACCATGCCAGGGACAGGTAACCAAACCATCAATCATGCAACCTTCGCCCAAAGGCCCAGCCTGATGCCTGCACACATTGGATATGGCACCAAACTCGTCATTATCTGTGCGAAAGATCGCCACGCGTTCCTGACCCTTGACCTCGACAACGCGGCCAACACCTCGTTCGATTGCCATTGGATCCAAAATTTCAACCCACGCTCCACGGTTAACTTTTGACAGGTCTGCCTTACCAGCGAACATGGACGTGAGATGCAAGCCGCCAACCCATGCCAGACTGGCGAATAGCACCCAGTTCGGCACGTGCGACGGCTCCGCCTGAAGCGCACCAAGCGCCAGGTGCAAAAGCACCAAAGCATAGCCTGCATACACCAGCATATGCAGGCTTTTCCAGAATTTAGGCCCCAGGACAGCGTTCCAGAAATCGTGACTAGTCGCCGCCATCAGAAAAAAGATCAACAGTGCTACAAATCCGAGCGGCTGGAAGGGGTAATCGCTGACTGTCTCCAGGGTGCCCTGGCTGGTAAACACCGAGGTTATCGGGTCTTGCACTCCGAACCCATGATACCAAAACAGGGCAAAAATTCCATGGGCCAGCACAATCACAAAGAATGAAACACCCATATGCCTGCGGTTGTAAAGAAGCGGCAAGAAACATCTGTTGAGGCGGGCAAGCGGCCCGATTGCCAGAATGATGTTGAGCAGAATAAAGCCGGTGTCACCCAGTGCGCGCAGCACCAGTATTTCGTCGCTTGGGGCCAACGATGCGGACACGCTCGCGCCTGCCACGGCAACGTTAACCGCCATCGCCGTAACTATGCCCAACCATAACACAATATCGTATATTTTTTTATTTCGGTTCCATTGAACCGGGACATAACCCTGGCTCATTTGAACACCTCAGACTGTTTTACAAGCGGTCGAGAGTTTTCGGCAGGTACGGTGCGTTTGCCGCCCAACACCTGCCATACCATAATCGCAAGAATCGGGACCAGCACGACCCAAATTACGGCGTGAGCCCTTCGCTGTTCGCGCTTCATGTTGTCCTCCCACTGGATAGCCATTTCAGAAGCAATAGCGGCCACAAGGCAACTCCAGCCGGTAGCAGTAGCAGCCGAACCCGGACGCCACTGTTTTTCGAGGCAGGCTCAAGGGCAACACATCCTTTGGTGACAAAGGCGATGCCAAAGATCAACCCGATAAGGAAATATGTGCCTAATATTGGCGCTACGCTAAACATCAGCTACTCCGGCAAACGGTACACCCGACAGTTTCGCCATCTCATATTTCCATGTTACCAGATCATCGGCGGAAAAATCACTGAAATGATCATGGCCACAGGCACGCGCGAGAATTTTCATCAGTTCAACACTGGAGTCGAAAAAGCGCGCCAGTTGCTCGGCGGAATTTTGCACGATCAAGCGACTGCGCAGATCTTTTTTCTGGGTTGCGATGCCAACCGGACAATTGTTGGTTTGGCAGGCACGCATACCCAGGCACCCGATTGCTTGCATAGCCGCGTTGGAAACAGCCACCGCGTCAGCACCCAGCGCCAAAGCCTTGGCAAAGTCCGCCGGCTTGCGCAGGCCACCCGTCGTAATCAGGCTGACATGGTCCGCTCCGCAGATATCAAGGTGTCTGCGCGCGCGGGCAAGCGCCGGAATTGTGGGAACAGATATATTATCGCGGAAAATAACCGGAGCCGCACCAGTGCCGCCGCCACGACCATCTAGAATGATGTAATCAACGCCGACCTCCATAGCGGCATCAATGTCACGCTCGATATGCTGGGCCGAAAGTTTGTAACCAATGGGGATGCCGCCGGTATAGTCGCGAACCTCGTCCGCAAATTCCTTGATTTGCGACACTGTGGTCCATTCAGGGAATCGTGCTGGTGAAATGGCTGCAGTCCCTTCTTCAAGGCCGCGCACTTCGGCTATTTTACCGACCACTTTGTTGCCCGGCAAGTGGCCGCCCGTCCCTGTTTTGGCACCCTGCCCGCCCTTAAAATGGAAAGCCTGGCATTTTTTAACCTTGTCTTCGCTATAGCCGAAGCGCGCCGATGCAAGTTCGTAAAAATACCGCGAGTTTTCCGCCTGTTCTTCAGGCAACATGCCGCCTTCGCCTGAGCATATTCCTGTGCCCGCCATTTCTGCGCCCCGCGCAAGTGATATTTTTGCCTCTTCCGACAACGCACCGAAGCTCATGTCAGAAACAAACAGTGGTATTTTTAGGATCAGCGGTTTCCTGGCAGCCCTGCCAATCACCACATCGGTACCAATTTCGGCGTCATCAAGATGCGGCGGCTTATGTAGTTGTCCTACAACAAACTGGATATCGTCCCAATCGGGAAGCTCTGGGCGCGGCACACCCATGGCAACAGTCACACCGTGGTGTCCGGTTTTGGTCAGGCCGTTTTTTGCATATTCCTGTATGAGCCCTACATGGGGTTCGGCTGCGTCAGGGTGGGTGTCGGCATATTGGCCCAGATATTCATCTCGCTGAAATGGTTGAGGGTTTTTATCGTGCCAGACGCTTATCTCGTCTTCGTCCACAAAAACCTGATCGTCTTCCACCCAGGCACCGAATTTGGCCAGCTTTTCGCTGTTGTTATATTCGGAAACACCGGAATCAAGCCTGAAATCCCAGCCGTGAACGCCGCACATCAGGTTTGGCCCCTCGACAAAACCATCTGCAAGCATGGCACCCCTGTGCAAACAACGACCGTAAAGCACAGAAACTTCATCGTCATACCGCGTGACCACCAAGTCAACATTTGCGACAAGCGCAGCCGTTGGTTTGCGGTCTTCCAAGTTGCTAAACTGCGCAACAGCAACCTTATTCATATATTGCCCCCTAATGAATTTTAAGATTTTGTGACTGTGCCCTACAGATGATTAGATGCCGTCTGCCGGAAAAAGGTTACAAAAAAAGATATTATTGTGCTGACGATACATGAAGCCTAGTCTTTTGAGAAATCACAAAGGAAATATGACCGCGTGAGCAACAAGCCAAGCCTTGTAGACCGTCTGGTTGACGGTGACCAACATGCCTTTAAGGAGCTCATTCGGCTATATGGAGCGCGGCTGCTGTTGAAAGCAGAGCAGATGCTTGGCTGCCCGGACGAAGCGAGGGATTGTGTGCAGGAATGCTATATTCAGGTTCACAAAAACATCAGTAATTTCAGACAAGAAGCCGAAATATACAGCTGGATGTACCGAATATTGGTCAATGCATGTTTAAAAAAAATGCGGGCCCGATCAGCCACAATTGTGGAATCGCTGGATGATCTACAACCAACTTTCGAAGACGGTTGCAGGTTAGAGCCCTTGTGGTAAACGCTACCAAGTACCGAAGAAATTTTGGAGAAAAAGGGCGCACAGCAACAGGTAACTGCAGCCATTCAGAGCTTACCGCACGGCATGCGGGACGTGCTTTACCTCCGCGATATTGAAGGGTACAATACTGTGGAGGTGGCTGAAATGTTGTCACTGTCCCTGTCCGCCACCAAAGTTCGACTGCACCGTGCCCGCGCCGCGCTGAAAAAAATCCTTGAACCGGTTTTCATCGAAGGGACGGGTTTATGATTGTACGCAGTAACAAATCACAGATCGAACGTTGGCTGATGAAAATGCCAATGATGATCAGTTGTGAAGAATTTGAAGGTTTCATCATGCAATATCTGGAAGGCGAGTTGCCTGCCATGAAACGCGTCATTTTCGACATTCATATGAAAATGTGCCGCGAATGCAGGAACTATCTGGCAGCCTACCAACGCAGCATTGAGACAGCTAAAGCTGCCGCCAAACACCAGGAACTGCCTAAAGTGCCCGAAGACCTGGTAACCGCAATTCTGGCCGCGCAAAAAGCAAACGGCAAAAAAGACCTGTAACCTTTTGGTGTTAGCAGGCATCTAACTATTAAACGGGCACACTTCATGTGCTTATGGGGAGCTTTCTATGACCACGGATACCGATCATTCGAGCGCTGACCTTGTATGGACGAGGGTCGCAAAAGTAAGCGAATTGCCTGAGGGGCGAGTAAAAACCGTTACTGCTGGCACAAAATCAATCTGCCTGTCGCACTTTGGCGGCCAATTTGCCGCCATGGACAATCACTGTCCGCACCAAGGCGGCCCGCTGGGCGAAGGTTCGATCGAAAAGGGTATTGATGATAAATGTTGGATTCGCTGCCCATGGCATGGTTGGGACTTTGACCCGCTGACCGGAAAACCACCCGGGGGACACGAAGACAGCGGACAGGATGTCTACGCCGTCAAGGTTGAAGATGACAGTGTGTTTGTCGGCATGCCCGCCGAACCGCACACTAAAACCACTGTTTCAGACATCATGGCTAAAACCATGACAAACTGGGGCGTAAATACCGTATTTGGCATGGTAGGCCATTCGAATCTTGGCCTTGCCGACGCGCTTCGCAAGGAAGAGGTGGCGGGCAACCTGCGCTATTTTGGTATCCGCCATGAAGGTGCCGGCGCATTCGCTGCCTCCGGTTATGCAAAATTAACCGGCAAGCCAGCTGCTTGCCTTACGATCGCTGGTCCCGGTGCCACCAATCTTTTAACCGGCCTGTGGGACGCGAAAGTGGACCGGGCACCGGTGCTGGCCCTTACCGGACAGGTAGATTCGAAAGTAAAAGGCGCGGGTGCTTTTCAGGACATCGACCTGACCAGCGCTTTTGATGCTGTAACCTCTTTCAGTGAGACCGTGCTGCACGGTTCAAAACATGCCGAATTAATGACGCTGGCGGTCAAGAACGCGCATATTCAACGAGACGTGTCTCACTTGATTTTCCCTGACGAAGTGCAGGTTATCGAGGCCGCGGAAAATGCTAAACCCAGCGGCCCCACTGGCCGTATCGGCACCCATGTAATGGAACCTGAAAAAGCGTCGCTGGACAAAATGGCAAGCGCAATCAGGATGGCAGCGCGACCTCTAATTGTTGTGGGTTACGGCGCGCTCACTGGCATGCCCGAGATTATTAAACTGGCAGAAAGACTTTCCTGCCCGGTTGTCACAACTTTCAAAGCGAAAGGACAGATTCCCGATAATCACCCGAATGCCGCAGGCGTTCTGGGCCGTTCTGGTACACCCATCGCCAGTTGGTTCATGAACGAATGCGATCTGCAAATTGTTTTTGGCGCCTCTTTTTCAAACCACACCGGAATTGAACAGTCAAAACCAACTATTCAGGTTGATTTTGACCGGGCTGCGCTCGGCAGATTTCATCCGGTCGATATTCCGGTTTGGGGTGAAATCGCACGGACTGCGCAATTGGTATCAACGGCCCTCCCCTCCACGGTAACGGCCATCGACCAGTTGCCGGAACTTGCGGAGCGCTGGAACATATGGGGCAAAGAGAAATTGCGCCGCAGTGTGGACGATGTTGATGGAGGCTTAAATTCGGCGGTCTTGTTTAAGACATTGTCTGACCTAGTGCCGGAAGGGGCAGTATTGCCCGTAGATGTCGGCAACAATACATACAGTTTCGGGCGATATTTTGAGACCAAACCGGACCAACGCGTTCTAATGTCCGGATATTTAGGGTCAATCGGATTCGCTTTTTCTGCGGCTATTGGCGCGTGGTGCGCTACAACGGAAGAAGGTCCCTACAAAGGCCGACCGGTTATCTCGGTTTCAGGAGATGGCGGCTTTGGACAGTATCTAGCTGACTTCACCACTGCGGTAAAATACGGCATGAATATCACGCATATCCTGCTGAATAATTCTGAACTGGGTAAAATCAGCAAAGAACAAATAGCCGCAGAATGGCAGGTTTGGCAAACATCGCTGCACAACCCATCGTTCGCAGCTTTTGCAAAACTATGTGGCGGTGGCGGCTGGAGAGTTACTAAACCCGGCCAGCTGGAAGACGCCATTAAGCAGGCGATGGCGTATGATGGGCCATCGATCGTCGAGATCGTTACGGACGCGTCACTTATTTAAAGCGAAGGGGGACATCATGCACCAATTAATGGAATGGCTGGAATATGCCGCTACGATTGTCGACATTGTCGGCATTGTCATTGTTCTATATGGGTTTATTCTTAGCTTCATCCGGTTAATTGGTACAGAACTGGGCCGATTTTCCGGGCAGTTTGAAGGCGCCATGGGATGCGAGAAAGTCCGTCTGCAACTGGGTACCTATATCCTGCTGGGCATCGAATTCATGATCGCCTCAGACATTATCAACACCGTGATTTCCCGAACGGTGGAAAGCCTGATTTTCGTCGCATCTCTCGTAGTCATTCGAACCGCCATCAGCTTTTTCCTTGGCCGCGAACTTCAGGAACTGAGCAAAAAAGAAGAATGACCCGGGTGCACCAAAATACCCAAAGTCGCACTGGCAAAGTCGCACTGGCAACGTTCGCCCCCCGACAGATAGATGGTCGTTGCAGCGATTCTAATTCCGAATTTGTTCTCGAAAAACCATTCTTAGTGGTGCTGGACACGATAAAAGAAGGTAATCCCGGCCGCTGAATGCCAATGTACTGCCTCGAAAATCTACACTGTATATCGTATTAACCCCGCTCATAGAAAAGGGGCGTGTGTATATTGAAAAGCAAATTCAGTTAAACCGATTGCCCCTGAAACCCTATTTGCTTACGCTTGCAATTATTACATTTATGGTTAAGAGCGCTCATGACGACTTTTTCACTCAATCGCACCCAAGTTACCCGCAGCGAGTTTGAATCTGCTAGCCGGAAAACTGCGACTGTCCTGTCTGGCTACGGCGTCGCCGAGGATACAGTGATCGCTGTGTTGATGCGAAACGATGTGCAATGCCTGGAACTTGTGGAGACCTGCCGCCTGCTGGGTGCGCGCTATGTCATGCTCAATTGGCATTCTCCGGCTAAAGAGATTGCTCATATTCTTGAAGATTCGGGGGCATCTGTGCTGGTGGCGCACATTGACTTGCTTTTGAAACTGGACGTTTCGGGGCTAGGTGAAACACCGATCCTAAGCATGGAAACACCAACCGACGTGGGCGCGGCATACGGCACAACCCCACCAGGCAACTTGCCTACAACCATCAAAAGCCTCAACCAGTTGAAGGACACGGCAAAAACCTTCACCGGTGACCCACTAAGGTTTCGAGGACTTTTTGCCTATACGTCAGGCAGCACCGGCATGCCGAAAGGCATCAAACGAAACACCGACCCCAACACACCAGACCAGTATCTGGTCTATGCAGGGCTGGCGAGCGACCTGATGCAGGCCGTGCCGGGTGACAAATTCATGGTCGCTGCGCCGCTGTACCACAGTGCGCCGCACGCCCTATCCATGTTCGCAGTTGCCAGTGGATATATGGATATCGTGATCACCCCGAAATTCGACCCTGTCGACTTTATGGAATTGATCCAGTTTCACAAAGTTACCCATATCTACATCGTGCCTACCATGATGATACGACTGTTGAAGCTGCCGCACAGCGTACGCGATCAATATGACCTGTCGTCTCTCAAGTTTGCCGTTTCAACCGGGTCGCCGTGGCCAACTGAAGTCAAAACCGCGATGATCGACTGGCTGGGGCCAATTTTTTACGAAAGTTACGGTGCCAGCGAAATTGGGTTCATGACTCTGATCAGTTCCGACGAGGCAGCACAAAAACCTGGATCTGTTGGAAAAATACTGCCGGGCGGCTCGATAAAAATCCTCAATGATGACATGACAGAGTGCCCAACCGGCGAGATCGGGACAATCTACGTAAACCTGCCGATTTTTGGAGATTTCAATTATAGCAACGCCGAAGGTTCAATTGTTGATCAGCGGTATGAAGGGCATGCGACTGTCGGTGATATGGGGCACCTGGACGCTGATGGCTATTTGTTCATCGGTGACAGAAAAAAAGACATGATTATTTCAGGTGGGGCAAATATATTCCCTGCAGAAATCGAAGCAGAATTGATCAAAATGCCGCAGATAAACGATTGCGCGGTGTTCGGCGCGCCTGACCCCGAATTTGGTGAACAGATCGTTGCAGCCGTTCAGTGTGCCGAGGGCGCTACCGTGACGCTCGACGAAGTGCGCGATTATCTCGCACCCCTGCTTGCGAAATTTAAAATGCCCAGAAAGCTTGATATTCATGGCTGCTTGCCCCGCGAAGACAGCGGTAAAATTTTCAAAAAACGCCTGAGAGACCCTTACTGGGAAAGTCAGGATAAAAAAATTTAGACTAATCGTGAATAGGTTGACGCCATTGCCCGGTCTGTTAGCCGATCTATGTTCTATATATGCCGGTGCCTGGCGATGAGAATGCCGGTTTGTCTTTCAACACCAAGCATCAAACCAATAATTTGGGGGGAACTATGTCAACTATTCATGCCCGAACATGTCATATCTGCGAAGCCAATTGCGGTATTCTTGTCGAAATGGACGGCCGCGATGTTGTTTCCATAAAAGGAAACCCGGACCATATTTTAAGCGGCGGTTACATTTGCCCCAAAGCCACATCAATAGCCGACACCCAGAGCGACCCGGACCGCCTGCGCCGACCACTTAAAAAAGTTAATGACAATTGGGAAAAAATCGATTGGGAAACGGCTTTTTCAGAGATTGCTGAACGGGTAGCGGTTGCCACTGCAGGACCAAAAATTCCGGCGCTGTTTCTAGGCAACCCAAACACCCACAATTATGCCAATGTTACCCAATTTCGTGCCCTGGCCAACAGTTTGGGCACTCGCGGCCAATATAGCGCTGCGACCCTGGACCAGCTTCCGCATATGATCATGCAGCGCTGGGTGTATGGACATAATGCCCTTTATCCGGTTCCCGACATTGATCGCACCAATTATATGCTGATTGTCGGCGGCAATCCGCTGGCCTCAAACGGCAGTATGTGGACTGCACCTGACGTGCGAGGCAGAATTAAAAAATTACAAAAGCGCGGCGGAAAGCTGGTTGTTATTGACCCGCGCAAAACCGAAACCGCCAAATTAGCCGACGCGCATCATTTCGTTCGACCATCAACAGACACTGCATTTTTTTTGGGCCTGTTGCTCGCGCTTGATCAGGCTGATTTAGTGAATCCTGGCCGCCTCGCATCTTTTCTGGATGATGGCTGGAACGCGGTATGGAACTCAATTCGGAAGTTTGATCTAACAACGTTGGCAACTTATTGCGGCATAAGCGTTGAAACGCTAGGAGAGATCGCTGGCGAACTCGGCTCGGGACAACCCGCCATCGTCTATGGTCGCATGGGCGTGTCTGTGCAAACCTTTGGCACGCTCAACCACTGGCTTATTCAGCTTCTGAATATTGCCACCAGCAACTTGGACCGCGAAGGCGGGCTGATGTTTAACCTGCCCGCAATTGACCCTGTTGTTCGCCACGGTAGCGGCGCATACGGTCGCTTCACAAACCGGGTAAGCGGCAGGCCTGAAGTATTGGGCGAGCTACCAGCAGCGGAGTTAACCCAGGAGATAACAACACCCGGAGACGGGCAAATAGGCGCTTTGTTTGTCATCGCAGGAAATCCGGTGATCTCAGCACCCGGCGGGCGTCAGCTTGACGCGGCGCTCGAAACACTGGATCTGATGGTTTGCATTGACAGCTACGTCACTGAAACCTCGCGTCATGCAGACTATATTTTACCCCCCTGCGGCCCACTGGAAAAAGATCATTACCCACTGCTGCTGGCACCACTGGCAGTGCGCAACTTCGCCTGTTATTCGCCCGCGTCCCTGCCTAAGGAACCCGGCAGCAAGGAAGACTGGGAAATTATGGCAGGCTTGGCAAAAGCAATTGCAGGCGAGATGGGAAAACCGTTTCCCGATCCTGTTGAGCCGCGCACTGCGCTGGGGATGATGCTTGAAGATTCGGCCTACGATCTGAGCCTGGAAGAATTGGAGAAACATCCAAATGCAATCGACTTGGGCCCATTACAGCCACAATTGCCGGAGCGACTGCAAACACCGGACAAAAAAATTATATGTGCACCTGAGACATGCTTCAACGACCTGGAGCGGTTTCGCGCCACATTGTCCGAACCGCAAAGGGACAGCCTAACTCTTATTGGCCGCCGTCATATACGCAGCAACAATAGTTGGCTTCACAACAGCCACCGGCTGTTAAAGGGACCAGACCGCTGCACGCTGATGATCCACCCAAATGACGCCGACATACGGAGTCTGACTGACGGCGATACCGCGCACGTGTCCAACCATATCGGTGACCTTAAGCTGACAATTGAAATCACCGAGGACATAATGCCCGGCGTTGTCTCCATTCCACACGGTTACGGCCACAGCCGCGAGGGTGTGAAGTTGTCAGTGGCGCAAGAGAAACCAGGTGTGTCGATCAATGACCTGACCGACCCATCCCAGATCGACCCACTTTCAGGTAACGCAGTCCTGAACGGCACACCCGTGACTGTGGCGCGTGCTTGAGAGCCTGGAAAATAGTTTGCCGATAGCTGCCGCCAAAATCGCAGCGTAAACGCATATTGCTGAAGCAATTGTTATGGCATGCCGCACCTTGCCCGCTATTCCATGAACAATGGGCCGCTGGCTGGTTAGTAGCTGACATGCACAGGTGCTGCCATCTTGCATAGTTTTGCATTATATTTTAAACTTAAATTAATAGGTGATTTCTCATAAAATATGCATATTTTGTAAAAATGAAGGCGATTGTTTGATAGGATAATCACCGAGCGGCAGAATTCAAATGGAGGGGAACATGAGTAATTCAAACGCGCTAGCGGATCTGATGATGTCAATCGCGAGTGGGGGCGTTCGCGTGGTCGATCTTACCCAACCACTGGAGCCAAAAACACCAGTGCTTCAGCTGCCTGAAGAATTTGCACAGGCAACGCCGTTTGAGATTGGGGTTTTGTCTGAATATGATGACCGCGGCCCCGCATGGTATTGGAACTGGTTCAAATGCAGCGAACATACCGGCACGCATTTTGATGCCCCGATCCATTGGATTACCGGCAAAGACCACGACAACAATGCAACCGACACCATACCGGTAGAAAATTTCATCGGGCCAGCATGTGTATTGGATGCCGCGGCAGAAGCAACGGCGAACCCGGATTTCCTGGTGACTATTGACTACATTAAAGAATGGGAAGAAAAACATGGCCGTATCCCGGCTAGGTCGTGGGTGTTGTTCCGAACCGATTGGTCCAAACGCACCGACCCGGATGCCTATTTGAACATTCACGACGACGGTGCCCACTCACCGGGCTGGGCGCCTGACGCAGTTCCTTTTCTTGCTGAAGAGCGGGACATTTTGGGCGTTGGCGTCGAAACGGTGGGTACAGACGCCGGACAAGCCGGCACCTTTGACCCTGCTTATCCTTGTCATACGTTAATGCACGGTGCCAATAAATACGGGCTGGCGAGTTTGACAAATTTGGACCAATTGCCGCCGACCGGCGCAATCGTAATCGCGCCACCGCTCAAAATTGTAAAAGGGTCCGGCAGCCCGCTGAGGGTTCTGGCATTGGCCCCCGGGCAGTAGGCATCAGGCGACAGAAGACAAAGGCTTACCCCATCTCCTATCTAATATTGTGGGATCTGGAATTTAGGCACCATCAGTCAGGTATAACCGCCGTTGTTTCGATTTCCAGCAGTGCATCACTTTCTATCAACGCAGACACTTCAACTACGGCCATTGCCGGGAACACTCGTCCCAGAATTTCTTTGTATATTTGGCCCACCGCTTCCAGGTTAGCCAGATAGATTTTGCGGTCAGTTAAATACCATGTCATTCGCGTAATATGCGCCGGTTCAGCGTCAGCCTCTGCTAAAATCTCGACGGTATTTTCGAGAATTTTCCTGAATTGGGCCAGAAAACTGTCTTCAAACCTACCTTCCGTATCCCAACCCACGATCCCGGCGACAAAAACCATAGATCCCCGGGCTAAAATACCATTAGCGTAACCCTTAGGACGCGGCCACCCGGGCGGCAAAAGTGTTGTGTGGGCCACTATTAGTTACCTTCAAATTCTGGTTTTTCTTTCGCGACAAAGGCGTGATATGCCCGAGCAAAATCTTCAGTTTGCATACAAATGGCCTGGGCTTGCGCCTCGGCTTCTATTGCTGTGTCCAGGCTCATGTCCCATTCCATATTCAACTGGTTTTTGGTGATACCGTTGGCAAACGTTGGGCCGCCCGCGATGCGTTTCGCCCAGTTATAGGCTGCTGGCAACAATTCTTCCTGTGAACAAACTTTATTGTAGAAGCCCCAGCGCTCGCCCTCAGCAGCTGACATGGAACGCCCAAGGAACAATAACTCCGAAGCCCGCCCCTGTCCGATAATCCGGGGCAGAATGGCACATGCTCCCATATCGCAGCCTGCCAGGCCAACCCGATTAAACAGAAACGCCGTTTTGGCGTCCGGTGTTGCCATACGAAGATCGGACGACATGGCAATTATCGCTCCCGCGCCAACACAAATGCCGTCAACAGCCGAAATGATCGGTTGCGGGCAGGACCGCATTGCCTTGACCAGATCGCCGGTCATACGGGTGAACTCCAGAAGCCCGCGCATATCTTTTTCAACCAGCGGGCCGATAATCTCGTGCACATCTCCGCCGGAACAGAAGTTGCCGCCAGCTCCTGTCATCACAACCACTGCCACGTCTGGCACATAAACCAGTTCACGGAACAAATCCCGCAATTCGGCATAACTTTCAAACGTCAGCGGGTTTTTACGCTCGGGCCGATTGAGCGTAATGGTCGCCACTCCATTCTCAAATTGCCACAAAAAATGGGTGGGGGAATATTGTTCAGGGTTCACGATTGTTCTTTCAATTTCTGGGTGCCCGTCAAAATAGATGATTTCAATTGAGATAGCAGAACCAGTGCCCGCTCGCGGTCATCACCATCAAATTCATGAAACAGAGTTTCAATCCATTCTTCATGTGCGACTGCCATTTCAGCAAAAACACCTTCGCCTTTGCGCGACAGCCGCACCTTTTGCGCTCGTCTATCACGTGGATTAATAGTGCGAATAACCATTCCGTCCTCAACCAACCGATTGATCAAACCAGTTATATTACCATTGGAAACTAACAAATGCCCCGACAATTCACCCAGCGTCATGCCCTTGGGGAAGCGGTCGAGCGCCGCCATTACGTCAAAGCGCGGCAATGTCGTATCGAATGTTTTGGCCAATTTTTGCCGAACGGTTTTTTCAACGATTACCGAACAGCTCAAAAGCTTCAGCCAGAAGCGCAGCGCCTGTTTTTCATCCGGCAGCGTACCCGCGCCGTAGTGATCAACTTCTGTCTTCACATAACTTCTCCGCCTGCTACAGCAATTGCTTGTCCGTGTACTGATGCGGCACTTGCCTCGCATAGCCAAACACAGGTTTTGGCAACCTCTTCAGGCTGAATAAGCCTACCTTGGGGATTGTGCTTGGTCAATTCAGCCAATGCCTCAGCTTCGCTACGCCCGGTTTTTTGCACGATGTTGGCAACCGCATCGCCAACAATATCGGTATCGGCAAAGCCTGGGCACACCGCGTTCACGGTGATGTCGGTATGGGCCAACTCAAGCGCAGTCGATCTAACCAACCCCAGAACACCGTGTTTCGCCGCTGCATAGGCCGCAGTGTAGGCATAGCCGCGTAGGGCAGCTGTACTGGCAACCATAATGATACGGCCGGTCGTCTTTCGGTCCATGCGGTTCAAAGCGGCGCGTGTACAAAAAAAAGTCCCCGTTAGATTGACCGCAATCATTGCGTCCCAAACCTTGGTCGTGGTTTTGTGCACCGGTGCTGTTGCGGCCGCCCCCGCATTATTGACAAGAATAGTGGGCGGACCGAATGCCGCACATGCCTGGTCGAAGGCGGCCTCCACAGCGCTGTCATCGGCAACGTCACAAACAACAGCCTGAGCCTGCGGCAAAGTCGCGGCAACGGCCTTCAGTCTTTCAGCATTGCGTGCCATCAGCGTAACCCGCGCACCGCGGTCCGACACAGCGCGTGCAATTGCCGCACCTATGCCGGTTGCACCGCCGGTCACAATCACATGGCTACCGCTCAAAACTGACATATATTAGTCCCCGCGATATTCTGTTCATCGGCACTAAAATCAAGGTAAAACATGGCTCAGTTCTTCTTCAAATTAGAATAAGTAATAAATCTATTAAGCAAGCAATGATCGGTTCTTGTCCAAAGCCGCTAACACTGCGTCAATATCCTGCTGGTTATTGTATAGGTGAGCGGAAACTCGAAGGTTACCGTCGCGGCAAGACGTTATGATGCCATCGCTTTCAAGCGCTGCAACAAGGGCATTTTCATCTGTTGATTTTATTGCAACCATCGCGCCGTGCCACTGTGGGTCGTCAGGGCTGGCAAACCGGCCCTGTAAATCACGAACACCTGCCTTCAGGCGATCATTCAGGCCCACAACATGATGCCGTATTTCTGCCGGGCCTGCTTCATCAATCAGATCCATACCCGCAATGCCTGCCATAACATTCACGTTTGGCGGCGTTCCAGAGTCAAAACGCCGAGCCGTGCTGGAAAAATCATTTTTCCGGTGATCCATGGCAAATATGTCAGACTGAGCAAACCAGCCACTGACCAAAGGCGTGATCCGCTCGATCAAGGGCTTGCGCACATACATGAAACATAGCCCTGCCGTGGCCAGCATATATTTGGTTGCGCCTCCAACATAAATATCCAGATCAGCCGCTTTAACATCAAGCGCTTCAGTACCCAGGCACTGGAAACCATCAACGACTGTAATCGCACCGGCGTCCCGCGCAGCAGCGGTAACTGCAGCGATATCCTGCCGAAACCCGTTGCGGTAGCAAACATGAGTTGCAGCAACCACTGCTGTTTTGTCGGTCAGCGCAGCAGCAATATCTTCCGGCAGTACGTACCCACTAGGCCCAGCACCAACTATTCGAACCCGGGCGCCCCGCGCTTCCTGGGCAAACCAGTTTTCGCCGGATGTTGGAAACTCGTAATCAGTGATCAAAACTTCGTCGCGGCCCTGATCAAGGCGTACGCCGGTTGCTATGGCACCGATAGCCTGCGACGCCGACGTTGTAATGGCAATTTCATCGGGGCTGGCATTGATTTGCCCAGCAAACTGAGCCCGCGCCTGTTCCAGCTTTTCAACGAACATCTGCCACGGCGAACCTTCTTCTTCCCGCGCATCAAGATAGGCAGCAAAAGCCGCCCGCACATGGTTTGAAAGCGCACCATATGAGCAACTATTGATGTAAACTTTATCGTGGAATATGGGAAAATCTGCCCGCAGTGTTGCAAAATCTCTTTTCTGGGCATTCGCCATTACTCAGTCCTCAACTCTATTCAGCTTGGTATCAAGCTACCATACATAATCCAAATAAGGGCGACTGGAACAAAGAACCTGAGTATCCAGCGCCAGGCGGTCATCATAACGGGTGCAAGGCCAAGTTCTTCCTGCGCAGCAGCGCTGGAAAAGGCCCAACCCGCAAATAATGCTGTTACCAGAACATTCAGCGGCAACAACAGATTGGCAATGAAAAAATCAAACAGGTCGAATATGCCTTTGTCGGCAAAATACTCGATAGAAGCAAGTGGCCGGGCGTCGGCAAAAACATTGAACGACAGAACCGGCAATAACCCCAGCAACCATATCAATGTCCCGATGATGATAGTAAGTTTTGCTCGACTGAGTGAAAAGGCGTCTTCAGCCCAGGCAACCACAGGCTCCATCGTGCCCAGACAGGTTGTGAAAGCCGCCAGAAACAACAGGGTGAAAAATACAGCGGAGACTATCTCTCCGGCTGGCATTTGCGAGAATGCCACCGGCAAGGTTACAAAAATGAGGCCGGGACCCTCGCTCGCGTTCAGGTCGAAACCAAAGACAAGAGGAAAAATCGCCAAGCCCGCCACCAGCGCAACCAGAGTATCCGCCGTACAGATGGCAAAGGCCGAACGCGGAATTGAAATGTCTTTCGGCAGATACGCGCCAAACGCAATCATCGCGCCCAATCCAACGGCAATAGAAAACAACGCCTGCCCCACTGCCAAATATACCAGGTTAGGGGTCAGCTTGGAAAAATCTGGTGAGAACAAAAAACTGAAGGCACGACCAAAGTCACCGTAGATAGCGGCAAACCCAACCATCATGACAAGAAATACAAACAATGTGGGCAACAGGAACCGGGCCGCTCGCTCAAGCCCAAACTTAAGTCCGCGACTGAGAATCCAAATTGTTCCCGCCATGATGATTGTGTGCGCAATAACCAGCCGCGTTGTTGATGAGAGCATACCATCAAAAGCGGCTTCGGAACCGGCAGCATCCAAGCCGGATATGCGCCCACTGACCGCTGATAGCAGATAATCAAGCGTCCACCCTGTTACCACTGCATAGTAACTCATGCCAACAAAAGGGATAATCACACTCATCCAGCCGATAGTTTTCCAGCCTTTAGCAACACCTGACTGATCAACAAGCTTGTCCATTGTTTTCAGCGCGGAGTGACCACCGTTGCGGCCAATAGCCAGTTCAGCCATCATCACAGGAAATCCAAGCAGAAAAATACAGACGATGTATATCAAAACAAACGCCGCGCCACCATTTTCGCCTGCGATAAAGGGAAATCGCCACAGGTTCCCCAAACCAACCGCAAGGCCGATTGCGGTCATGATAAACGGCGTCCGAGACGACCACATTGTTGAAGAGTTATCCCGCATCTGGCTCACCTCATAGCGAATAGAGGCAAAGTGTGATCACTCTGCCTCTATGGTTTATTTCAGTTAAAACCTAGAAGTTTTGACGCAGCGTAATACCAAGTGTGAATGGCTGCAACGCAATACCTGACAACGGGTCCTGATCACCGTTAATGAATATATCGGCGAAAGCAAGTTTGTTGAACAAGTTTTTAGCATAGAAGGAGACATCAAAGGTATCCCGCTCAAATCGCAACGTCGTGTTGACGATGTTGTACAACGGAATGTCTGCAAAGTTGATATTGTTGGAGCCGTCCAGCAATAGCGGATTAAAGTCGGTTGACGATGAACCTCGGCGGATATAGTCGAGCCTGAAGCTAGCGTCCCAATCACTTGAAATATCAAAATACTTCGTCAATGCTATATTGCCAGAAAAACGCGGCACATTTGGCACCCTGTCACCGTCGCGGCCGCTCGCGCCCGGACTTGCCGGCTGTCTTTGGGTAAGTTTGGCATCGGTGAATGTACCGCCCACCGACAGCTCCAAACCATTGGATGCAGAATAGGTCATGATACCTTCAACGCCCCTTACGCGCGCCTTACCTGCATTGGTGATGAAAGAAAAGCCCGAGATAAAGTCCTGGGTTTGAATGTCAGACCAATCTGTTTGATACACCGACACATCAAGCGTAAAGGCACCATCATCGGATCGGGTCTTCACTCCTGCTTCATACGACCAAAGCGTATCGGAACCGAAGCTTGGTGGCACAACAACACCCGAGAAACCCTGGCTGTTGACACCGCCCTGACGAAAGCCAGATGCAGCTTGGGCAAAAAAGGTCAGATTTTCCGAAGGCTGATATGCAGCATTAAAGCGGAAGGTAAAGTCGTCTTCACTGCCCTGTAGAATCTCAGGGTCCAGCGCGGCCCCGGAAACAAAATCATGAATTACCTGAGCACGGCTGTCGATAGATGCATTAAACCAACGCACCCCGCCGGTCAGTGTGAATGCCTCGGTCATTTCATAGGTGACTTCACCAAAAATTGCTTCCTGGTCTCGGTTGTCGTCTAGGGTTCGGCCGAAAAAGGTTGCACCGCCGCCGAAGAAATCATTGGCGGGGCCTGCCCGAAACGGCGCAAGCGCCAAGCCGTCCGTCCCCGACGCAATAACATGTGTCTGAAAGTCTGCATTTTCGCGCGAAATAAACCCACCGATCACGTAATTAAGCGGCCCATCCAAATTAGAAGCGTAACGTACTTCCGAGGTCCAAAGTTCTCGGCTTTGTGGCTGCAGGGTAATTCCCGCTACAGGCACACCGAAGAAGAACAGGATGGGTGAGGAGTCGAAAGCAAAATCAATTTCGCGGTCATACAAGTTTGTTGTCGCCGTCAGTGACCCGCTGCCCAAATCCCAATCCGCTGTTACACTTAGAATATAGAGGTCTTCATCCCACGGGCTTTGAGTATGTTCAGTATTTTCATAGTCGCCGCCCAGGCGCGCATTTAAAAAGGCATCAGCGCCTGGTACGCCCGCACCAAAACGGCCTTCTGGTGTGAACCGGCTGCTGCCCCTCGACTCCAACGATTGAAATGTTGCACTGGCAAGCAAGCTGAAGTTTTCAGTGGGCTCAAGCAACAGATGCACCCTGCCGCCGTATGTTTTCTCATCGTTAATATTGGTCAAGCCCAGTCGCGTATTGTCAATGAACCCACCTTCGTCATGGTACCAGCCAACCGCGCGGACCGCAGCTTTGTCATCAACTAGCGGAACATTCAACATTGCAGCAAGTTGAAACCCTTCGCCGCCACCATCTATTGTATTGGCGCCGCCTTCTGCCCAACCTTCAAACTCATTCAACTTGGGCTTGTTGGTTATGAGCCGGATTGTACCTGTGAGCGAGCTGGCACCATACAGCGTGCCTTGCGGGCCCTTGAGAACTTCAATTTGCTGGATGTCATAGGCTTTGATGTCCGCGTTTCGTCCACCGCCATCCTGTTCGAACCGGCCGGTTATAACCGCCTCATCATAATAGACACCAACCGTGGCGTCACCCGATGAGTTCACCCCGCGGATAACATAATCCTTGTCGCCTGGCCCCAGATCTTCGTAGGCAAGGCCCGGCACTGTACCGGCCCAGTCAGCAAAGTCCTTTGCTCCAAGCGCTCTCAAATCGTTGCCGCCAATAGCCTGAATGGTGGACGGCACATCGATCAAATTTTGGGCACCGCGCTTGCTTGCTGTTACCTGAATTTCTTCAATTTTCACCTCTTCATCCGCATTTTGTGCAGTCGCCGGTGCAACCATTGCGGCAGACGACAACATCGTCGACGCCAACATTACTTGAATCCTGCGTGCGTTAGCTCTGGTCATTGTTAAATCCCCCTCAGAAATAATGTTAACCCGTATCAAGTGCTGTATTGGAACGCTGCAACTCAGCACAAATTCAATAGTAGTTAATGGTAGGGTTATCGCCGGGCATAATAACCCCCACAACGTAAAGCGATTCCGGCCCGCTACACTCCAGCGAATGCACCTGTTTGCGCGGCAGGAAAATTACATCGCCGCCGGTAACAGCGGCCTTTTTGGTGTCGGTCCACATGTAACCGTTACCTGAAAGAACAATCAGCGCCTCTTCATAAAGATGCTTGTGAGGCACCGCTTTGCTGGT
>JAJFIT010000131.1 GCA_021774775.1 Alphaproteobacteria bacterium
TCACTGGTCAGCGCCCCGCCAACAATCGGCCCGGTGCCGGGCAGCAGTTGCAGGGCATCCTCCGGCACACCCGCCGCATGCATCAACCGAACTGCCAGCGCTGCGATAAGCGGCGTGGTTTCAGCGGGCTTGGCCAACACGGCGTTGCCGGTCGCCAGCGCAGCCGCCACTTGCCCGGTGAAAATCGCGAGCGGAAAATTCCACGGTGAAATACAGGCAAAAATACCGCAAGGGTTTCGCTCGCTGTGGTGCCCGGCTTCGGCGGCATAATAGCGCAGGAAATCCACCGCCTCGCGCAGTTCGGCCACGCCGTCAACCGGCGTTTTCCCGGCTTCGCGGGTGAGCAATGCAAATATTTCGCCGCTATTTTCCTCCAACAGGTTCGCCGCTTTGCACAGGGTATGTGCCCGCTCATCCACGCTCGCTGCCCACGGGCGCGCACCAGCGACAGCGGCTTCCACGCCAACAGCATCGATCTGAACAACGACACCAACACAGTCGCCCGGGTCCGCCGGGTTGATAATCTCAACTTCCAAGCCGCCACCCACCGAACTTCGGCTTGGTTCCGCGCGCCACTGCTGCGACAGGAAGGGTGCCCGCGCGCGCTCAAACGCCGCTATGTCATTGGGGTTGCGCAGGTCCCATCCTTTTGCATTTTGCCGTGTGGTACCGTAAAGCGCTGGCGGCAAAACAATGGCCCCGTCACCCGCCGACAGTGTATCCGTTAAAGCATCAAACGGGTCTGCTGCCACCACATTCGCTGGTATAGTTTCATCGATAATCTGATTGACAAACGACGAATTCGCACCGTTTTCCAGCAACCGCCGCACCAGATACGCGAGCAAATCCTTATGCGCGCCCACAGGAGCATATATCCTGCAGCGGCAGTTTTCCCGCTGCATCACTGTATTCAATAACGCTTCGCCCATGCCGTGCAGCCGCTGAAATTCGAACGGTTTATCATCGCCTGCCAGCTCCAGAATAGTTGCCACAGTGTGGGCATTGTGGGTAGCAAATTGCGGATAAACCCGGTCGGTCATGGCAAAAAGCCGATTGGCGCAGCAAATATAGGACACATCGGTTGCCACTTTGCGCGCAAACACGGGGAAACCCTTAACGCCGTCAACCTGCGCGCGTTTGATTTCCGTGTCCCAGTAAGCACCCTTAACGAGCCGCACCATAATTTTGCGGTCCAGCTCGGTGGCGAGTGCATACAGCCAAGTGATCACCCCGCCCGCACGCTTGCCGTAGGCCTGCACCACCACACCAAAACCGTCCCATCCGGCCAGCTCGTCGCTGCGCAGCACCGCCTCAATCACGTCCAGCGACAGATCCAGCCGGTCAGCTTCCTCGGCATCAATATTCAGACCCATGCCAGCGGTTTTCGCCGCCACCGCCAATTTGCTAACGAGCGGCACAAGTTCAGCCATGACCCTTGCACGCTGTCCCTCTTCATAGCGCGGATGCAGCGCGGACAGTTTTATCGAAATACCCGGGTTGTCGCGAATGTCTGCGTTGTTGCTGCGTTTGGCCAGATAGGCAATCGCTTGCCAGTAAGCTTGAAAGTAAGCGGCAGCGTCACCGGCGGTCATCGCTGCTTCGCCCAGCATGTCATAGGAAAAACTGAAGCCCAGCTTCTGGTCTGGCGCGCCTTGTTTTACTGCTTCTTCAATGGTGCGCCCCAGTACAAATTGTTTGCCCATCAACTTCATCGACCGGCCAATTGCTGCCCGGATTACCGGCTCACCCAACCGTCTGGTGGCACCGCGCACCACAGCCAGAACGCCCGGGGGGGGCGCTGGGTCCAGCACCTTGCCCACCAACATCAACGCCAGGGTAGACGCATTAACCAGCGCGCTATCGGAATCGCCCATATGGTCCTGCCAGCGGGACGGGACAATTTTATCCTCGATCAGCGCATCGATGGTCTCAGTGTCAGGCACGCGCAGCAACGCCTCGGCCAGACACATCAGCGCCACGCCTTCATCTGTCGACAGCCCGTATTCCGCCAAAAAGACTTCCATTAAACCCAAGTCTTTTTCACTGCGCAGCGTTTCGACGAAACCGATAGCCTTTGCTGTAGCATTTGCCCGCTGGTTTACATCCGGCTGAGAGGCGGTCATCAGGTCGCGCAGGATGTCAGGTTCCGCCAAACGGGTTTGTGCGCGAATGGTGGCTCTGGCTTCGTTGAGCAACGGTGGGTTAACTGATGACATTGCGGCGGTCCTTGTTAATCATCCTGAGGGCTGCTCATGCCAAAAATCATATCGAAATCTTAAAAGTCTTATTTCCTTTTGTTTGCTAAATTAAAGGTGTAAAAACTTATATATTAATAATTATAAGGCAATTACTTAATGATGAGCGGCAATAAAAGTCATTTAGACCATGTTGATTATAAGATATTAGCCCTGCTTGAAGTGGATGGCCGTATGCCGGTCACCGAACTTGCCGCCCAAGTGGGTCTGTCCAAAAGCCCGTGTCAGGTTCGCCTGAAGCGACTGCAAAAAAACGGATATATTCTGGGTTTTCGCGCGGTACTGGACGACACCAAACTGGGGCGCGAACATGTTGCCTTCGCCGAAGTGAAGTTGAGCAGCACCAATGAGAAAGCGCTGGCGACCTTCAATGCTGCGGTTCTGAAAATCCCGG
>JAJFIT010000132.1 GCA_021774775.1 Alphaproteobacteria bacterium
GGGAATATATACCGTCACCCTCACGGTGAGTGATAGCCAGTTGGCTTCTCATAGTGTTCAAATTTCAGTGACCGTCACCAACCCCATTGAAATTATTATCGATAACATCGATTCAGAAACAAGCACTGTCGGAACATGGAGGAATGCCACAGGGGCGACGAACCATTTCGGCAATATGTCTGTGTACGCCACAGTGGGAGGGGGGGTCGATGCTTTTCGTTTTACCCCGGCGATCCCTATCACTGATAGTTACGATGTGTATGCCTGGAATTCCTGCTACTCCAATCGAGCCACCAATGTTCCCCATAAAATTGTTCATGCCTTGGGGGAAACGACCATTGCGGTCGATCAAGACTGTGATACCGGCAGCAGCGGAGAATGGTTCATCTTAGGCACCTTTACTTTTAATACGGGTACCTCTGGCTATGTAGAGATCTCCGATGAAGGCCTCAGTTATGGGACTACAACCTACATCGGCGCTGATGCTATTCGTTTGACCACAGCGGGAAGCCCCGTGCCAAACACGGCTCCAATTGCCGTCATTGCAACTCCTGTTATCAATAATTTTGATGTGATTTTTGATGGAAGTGGTTCGAGTGACCCGGAGGGCGACGGCCTGACGTTCAGCTGGAATTTTGGAGATGGCAATGCCAGCGTGCAACCAAGTCCAACCCATACTTATACTCAAGAGGGTGCCTACACGGTGAGCTTGACTGTGAGCGATGGCAGTCTCACGCACCAGATTCAAACCGCCCTCTCGATCTCAACATCACCTCCGCCACCGCCCACAGTCCCGCCTGCTTCCGGACAAGCCATTGAAGGGTTTGCAAGCGTTACACAAGCCCTTGATGCCACCGGTACTGGAACTCGATACGATGTTGGAGGCGGAAACAACTTTGCGAGTGAGCTTGATGGGGTTTCCTGGCAAAGCTTGCAACCCGGGGATGTCGTGAACATCTATTATCGCGAGACTCCGTATCGACACAAGATCTTGCTCTCGGAGCAAGGTACGGCAGCCAATCCGATCGTCATTAATGGGGTCACGAATGCCAATGGGGATCGACCGACTATTAGCGCTCAGGATGCGGTGAGCATTAATCCCCAGGAGTGGGACAGTGATTACAGAACGACTTTGATCCTGATCAATAAGCGGCATAGTACCGGCTCCTATGGTGTGAATGCCGAACATTACCTGATTCAAAACCTCAGGCTGGCCGATGTTCGACCCACGAATAGTTTCACCCACAATGGAGTCACTGAACACTACCTTGGCTTTAGTCGTGCTATGTGGTCGGCCGGGGGACAATACATTACCTTGCAAGGCATGGTCATTGAAAATAATGGATCCGGCGTGTTCATCCAGGCGAATGATGATCCCGGCTCTCTTTCAAAGACGTGGACCATACGTGGCAGTAAATTTGAAAATAATGGACATGGTAACCGGGATCATCAAGTGTACTTTCAAGCGATATCTGAACCTGGTGAATACAATATGGTCGAAGGTTGTTATTTTGGCGCACCCACACCCGGACAAGAAAGCATTGCCCAACTGAAGATGCGATCAACCGGTGTGGTGGTTCGATATAACTACTTTAACTCAGCGCACCGGACGCTCGACATTGTTGAGGCGCAGGATGCCATTCCTGACTGGATGTACAGTCACTATTCGCAACAGGAAATATTGGACTACTACCGAACCAGTTATGTCTATGGCAATATTTTTGTGAACGATCATCAAGCCAGTTCCGGCCAACCATCCACCAGACCGCTGCATTTTGGAGCCGACAGCTTTGATGAACCGTTTTTTACCACCCATGGGGCCGCCAATGGCCAACCGGGGATGCGGGGCTATGAAGCTCCTACATATTTTTTCCACAACACCTTCTACATGCGTGCTGATACCGCCGATATGTGGCGAGGTAGCTTGTTTGATACAGAAAATAACAATAGTAATGGACCCACTCCTACTCCCGGAGAGGTTCGCGCCTTGAATAATATCATTGAGTTTGCCGGGAGTACGCGAATTGGTGTGATGAATCGAAGCGGAACCACCAATTTTGAAGGAGCGAATCTCATTGACTCCTCCTCGCTCACGATTTTTGCTGAATCGGATCAATATGCCAGCAATGAAAACTTTGGCGACGATCCTGATGTGCATATCTCGTACAATGGATCTGTCCTGCAGCAATCTGCCAGCTTTGTGGATGCCACGAATCCTTCTCTTGCTGCAAAGAATTTCATGCTATCGACCAATTCGCCAGCCAGAGGGCAGGCAGTTCCGCTACCAGCTGCACTGGCGGCCTTCTCTGTAGCCCTTCAACCTGCCGGAGTATACGGGGGAGCGGTTCTGAGAAGTTCTGCAGAAGACCTGGGTGCCTTGGGTAGCCCAATGGCCGGACCACCTCCCACAAATCAAGTGCCAATTGCCGTCATTGGCACCCCAGTCATCAACGGTCTTGAGGTGACGTTTGATGGAAGCGATTCTTCCGATCCTGATAACGACGCCTTGACGTTCAGCTGGGACTTTGGAGATGGCCATACCAACGTCGCACAAAGTCCAACTCATACCTATAGCCAAGAGGGTCACTATACGCTGAACTTGACTGTGAACGATGGGGCTTTAGCTGATAGTGTGCAAATCTCTGTCACGGTAACAGATGATCAGTCCGTTCCTAGTTCCGAGGATCAGTTTTCAACGGCAAGCTGTGGTGCCCTTGAACCACTCAATAGTAGTTTCGTCACGAATAACGCCTCTGCGCTTCCGACTGTTGGAATGAATTGCGATCGTTATTATGCTGAACTCAATGACAACACCAACAATGTGACGTTGCATTTTCATCAAAGCCAAGGAAGGCTCGACGCACAATTAATCAGTTTCCCATTTGAATTCATTGCCCGAAATATTGGAATCGGAACAATCTCCGATACCCAGACCGCACCCAGCTCAAGTGGGAATCCGTATATTTTTGCAGGGGTACAAGTGCATGTCACTGATCTCAATAATCGCAACAGTTCCCACGTGGTCATTGGTCATCGGGGTTCCACTGGATTTACCATTGAAGGGAAACATACCGTGAATGGCAGCTCATCCGTGAATGACGATGGCGCGAATGCTCTCCCCTTAGGTCGTGGAGACATTCGAATTGTTGGAAACGCGAACCGAACTCTGACCGTGTATTGGCAACAACCGAATCTCAACCCAGCAGCACAGGCAGATGCCTGGCAGTTGTACCGCGGCACAGGAATCCTACCCGGATCAGCTCCTCTTTATGGAAACGATGTGTATGTCGGGCTCATCACCTATGCATACGGTCAAACCGGTATTCCTTTTGTGGGAACGGCTGATTCCATTGAATGGGATACGGATGGAAGTGGCAGCCCTCCTTCTTCGGGCGGTGCCGAAATTATCGTGGACAACAATGATCCGGGAACAAGTAGTAGTGGATCGTGGGCCGATGCGACCGGTGCCAACAATCATTTTGGAAGCATGTCGTTGTACGCAACCGTTGGGGATAGCATTGATCGTTACCGATTTACACCTAACATACCAACGACCGGCGAATACGATGTTCATGCCTGGAATTCCTGCTACAACAATCGAGCGATAGATGTCCCGCATAAGATCATGCATGCTACCGGCGAAACAACGGTCGCGGTCGATCAGGATTGTGATACCGGAAGTAGCGGAGAATGGCTTGCGTTAGGTCGTTATACGTTTAACGCTGGCAGTGATGGTTATTTGGAGATTTCCGATGAGGGTCTGAGTTCTGGCTCAACAACCTACATTGGCGCCGATGCCATACGCTTTACGTTGATTGAGTAAATAAAAATCCAAAAATCAGCAGCCTTGTTTTTGAGATGAGAATAAGGGGTCAGTTTACTTGTTTGATAATATCGCTTCTGAGCAGGACTTCCCAAAGCCTGTGCAGGGGATGAATGCCCATCTCATAGCACAAGCAACTTGACCCCAGATTCATTGAGCTTTTGATCTCACTCAACAACCTCTTCCTGATGATTAATCCGAGGAATCACCAAGTCTTGGTCCTGTTTTAATAATTGGATGCCATTGAATATCTTGAATCACTCCAACGTCACTTTTCGTAAATGGGTTTTGCACGTAGCCGTACACGTCACCACACAGTGGCGAAACACAAGCAGCATTACCTGCTCCACGCTCTGGGCGCATTACACGTTCCCCGATGCTCGTGGATAATAAAATACGTGCTTGGCCAAGCGTTGGAACTTCAGCAAGCAACTCTGTGGCCAACGGCTTACTCCACACTGCTGACATGCGTGCAAGTAAATGATCTAAGAATGAAGTGATCTCGGCAGAAGAACAATCCAGCACATCACCCCCAGCACCACTAATCAATGCACTTGACTGATAATTCACAAGGGGAATGTTGTCTCCATCATACTCATAAAAACACGTTTGCTTTCCAGCCTTATGAGTCAGCCCAACGGTTAAACCCTTTTGACTCAGCTCAATGGTTTCAATAGCCACCTCATTACCACTTGCGGCAACTGGTGTTGGCATGATGAAAGGAAAACGAATATCCCCATGGATAAACTCAGCACTCTCAATGGCGACCTCATTACCCACGGCAAACTGTGGTCGGTCATTATTATGAAATGCATCAGCATTCCATTTACCGATCTGCTCAACAATAAACTGCGGACGATAGTTTTTAAAAAAACCATTCACGGCTGTATACGTTGTCCAGTTATTTGTTACCCATGCGGCTAATCGAATATCTCGGAACACTTCATATACAAATGGGACTGGCTCTTGCGGCTCACCCTTTATTCCACTCTTAGAGATCGAGAATGATCCAAAGCCAACGAGTGCGACAATTTTATCGCCTTGCATAATCACGGCTAAGATATCTGACTCACGCAAAATAATGCCTGAAGCAGTTGGCAGTTCTGCATGGATTTTCATGATTTGACGAACACTATCTGAAATACCTTGAGAACAATCGTCCACTTTTGGTCCGAACAACACTTCATCGTCAACTTCTGGTCTGAAAAACTCGAGAACCGTTTCCTTTCGCTGGACAACAAAACCTGAAGGCCGGGTTGCTGCAAACGAACAAGCGCTAATGCCATCAATTTCTACTTTAAAGTGGCCATCTGGGTGTTTGTTGTCCGTGACAACTTTTTCAGGAATCTGAAATTCAAGCAGAGCTGCTTGTGCTGGAGTTGCTGTTATAAATAATGCTGCAAATACGAAGGCAAATACTTGAATTGTTTGAATCATTTTTTATTTCCTTTTTTAGTTTTTCATTTCGCCATATCGGCAAGAAGTTCAACCTTTTTCATCGCTTGAACCATTCCAACCGGGAATAGGAAATTCAAATGGGGATTTTACCTAATCGAAGTATAGCAAAGAACGAGTGAGGGTCAATCGGCAACCTTCGCCGTCTGAAAAGCGGGGCTGCATCCTGTGAGGAGGAATTCAGAAAGGGGTTAGGCTGTGGACATGATTCCGTCGAGGTTGGCCTTGGCTCTTGGCTGGGAGCGATCCAATAGGGGGCAATAGGTGAGGTGGCCCCTTCTCCATGAAAATATGGCATTGATCGGATATACTGCACCAGGATACCAGATGGAAGGTATGAACTAAAATTCTTTGCAGCCGATGAACAGCGGAGCTGCGTGGCGGCATTCGCCGTATTTCCTGGGACGCAGACTGGCCTCGGAGGCCCTGGCGAGCCAACAGGAAACTCCATCGTAGCCGACTATGTCTATGCCATGGAGTTCAAAGGCGATCGCATTTGTCACATGACCAAAATATGGAACGATACCATCAGTCTCCAGCAGTTAGGGTGGGCATAGACCTCCCAATGTTCAGCCAAGCAATGTTCAAGTGAAAATAAGTGGCCAGTTTACTTGTTTTATAATATCGCTTCTGAGCAGGACTTCGCGAAGGCTGTGCAGGGGATTATTGTATACATCATAAAGGAAGCAACTTGACCCCCATATCTATTATCTAGAAGGTTAAGGTTGTTTTGTGTTGAGGAGAAGAGAGACTTGGGGGCGATATTCATTACACAGACTAGAGGATGATGATCATGAGGAAGTCGATTTCTGCTATTTTCTATTTCGCTACAGTCATTGGAATGCTCGTTTTATGGTTGCCGGCAACTAGTATGGCCAAGAATGGTTGGCAGTCATTCCAAAATCATGGGCTGGCACTTTCTTACCCGTCTGAATGGAAACGGATGAGTCCGAAAAGCACCGACAAAATTCAAGGGATGTTGAATCAACAATTACAAGGGATAGGCAATACGCAATTGTCTGTTATCGGCCTTGATGTGTTGCTCAATCTTCCCAACTTTCGCGTCATGATTGCCAAAGAACGATTTGAGATCGTTCCATCGCCGGAATATCTCATCGAGGAACGAGGAAAGTTTCTGGCCGAAGCCCAAATGCAGGGCGGCGTGAATTCATATGGTGAGATGAAGGCCCTCACGATTAATGGGCATTCCGCTATTGAATCTCACGATGTGGATAAAGGTGCGCGGGGCTATAGCAGTAGTATCCGATTATTGTGTGAGAAGGACACGTGGCACATCACCTTTACTGGAAGCACCAAAGCCACCTATCAAGCATATCGCCCCCAGATTGAACGAATGATGCAATCAATGTCCCTCGTCGATCAATGTAACGCCAGGCTCTAAATAGAAGTCTGCCTAGCCAGCCTACTCAATCAACGTTCATCGCCTCTGTCGGTGTACGAACTCGTTCTGAGGCAAATTTCTTCAGAAAATCCTATGCCGCGTTCCTCACAGCCTTGGGCTTTATAATAAAAGGATTATTCCGCTTAAACCAATCACGGGCTTTGTCTTTTTCTGTCTTTGAAATACCCGCAATTCTCTCTGAGTTTCGATCGAGATATAGGGCGAAGCCAAGGGCTCGTTGGCGTGCTGATGCGTCTTTTGCGTACTTCACCTCCACTGCATAGGCCCAGGCAAACATGGGCTGGATCACTTGATAGTCTTTGGCCCATTTGACAGCCAGATCGCGATATTCTTTTTGTTTCGTTTCTTCATATAACCATTCGCAGGCTTCGACGATCTGATACCACGAAAATATAGGTCGCATCTCCGTATGCGGACGTCGATTAAAAGCTGCCTTCAGGTTAGTTACCGCTTCTTTATGTCGGTTTTCTCCTCCAGCCATGAAAGCTTGCGCTAAATAGTAATCAAACTCTTTTTCATAACGCCGCATGTGGTCAGGCTTTTCATAGTTCTCTAATAATAGTTTTATGTCTCGAGCATTTCCATTTTTCACACTAGCCCATGTGAAATAAGGTAACGCATATCCACCATAATCATCACTTCGATAGGTATAATACCGTGCCCGTTCTTCAAACCATTCCATCGCTTGGCCATAGTCCTTTTTCCGCAAGGCTCGATAGCCTTTGGCAAATAATACCAACTCTGATTCAGGGTTCTTTTTGAGGTTCAGTGGTCGCTGCCGAAATCCCTTGTAGTCCGACGGGCCAACCAGTTCATTGGCCTTGTTCATGACATTTCCTAGAGAAGTTACTTGCACTTCATATCCCTTTTCCAATTCACCAATCAGATCAATCATATCTTGTGTAGGATACCGATCAACAATATTGGCCATCAGGGCAAACCGTGCGGGAAAGCTGCGATAGGCATGGTGAGCTCTTTTCTCCTGTTGCCCTCTCAGCCACTCCGTTATTTGTTCTGGCGTACTTCCTTGGAATCGATGCCCCACAAAGGCTGAAGTCCAAATCGATGGGCGCTCAAACTGCCCGAGCAGTCCGTTAAACCCTGACCAGGCTTCTTTGGAAAACCCTAGTAAATGGAGCAAGGTGAGATAATCGCGGTACGCGTATCGATCGTGATAACTAGTGGCTCGCATCCGAAAGATTTTCGCTGATTTTAGGTATTCGCCTTTTACTAATGCCATGCGGGCTGCGCTGGTTAAACTCGCACTTGAGCCTGTTTGCAGGTCCGCGCTGAATTGATAAAACGGTTCGGCGTCCTGGTAGGCACCACGCCAAAATAGCAAGGATCCTGCATAATACGCATGATTGGATAACGCCACGGGATTCGGAGGATCCTTTATTTGAAATCCGGGATACTTTTTGAGTGCCTGTTTAGCCTTTTCGAATTGTCCTTCTTTGATATACAGCGAACCCAACTCCCAATACGGTTCCCATTCTTGTACTTTTTTTCTTATCGCGACTTCATAGAGTTGTGCCACCCTCTTGGTGTCGTCTTCCTTCGTCTCGACCTGGGCGATAAAGGCTAATCGTCCTGGATGACCATTAAACCGATGACGGTTTGCCTCATAAACATCTTGAGCTGGCGCTTCTGCAGGGGATCGCTCATAGAGCGCCTGGAGATTCCACAGGTTTGTTGTGGAATATTTCAATGACTCGGCTAAATTTTTATCATACTTTGGGTCCATCACCCGGTGAGGCGTTTCAAATGGTGACCAATACCCTCTTCTGGGAAATTCATTGGCATACCATTGATACCAAGCAAATTGGATCGGATGGTAATTAAGTTGAGCCTTCTTAAAATAGGCCCACCCCAGAAAACTATTCCGTAGGGCTTCTGCAGCAAACTCGGTTTGCCCTCCAGCCCACAGCACTGCCATTCCGATATCTGCGACGTATGGTTGCTGAACCTGGTTGGGGTCGAGTTCCTTTTTGGCCTCCAGGCGTTCAAACAGATTTCTCGCCCGGAGGCTTAGCCATACCGGGTGCCCTTCATACACGGTTATATAGTCATCAATGAGTCGTTTAGCTCCCTCTAAGTTTCCTTGCATATCCATTTTCACTAACACGGATTTGATGACATTGACGTCTGCAAGGGAAGCGAGCAAATTCAAATAGTCCCATTCGTGGGGAGTGCCAAATTCTTTCATGCAGCACCATCGCTTAGGATCTCGCTTCAAGGCCTCTCGCACATGTGACATGGCCAACATTTCCATCTTTTGGGAATCCAACCCGCCACTATTCAATATCCGTTGATTTTCGATTTGAGTTTGCATGCTTTTTCCAGGTATGGGGAAAGCCTGATCCAAGAGAATTTTGATGGGAATATTTGAGTCATGATGCCACGGATCTCGGTCATGTAACCGTTCAACTATTAACACTTCCCACCCAGGAAACCGTTTCGCGATTTCCTCATATTCATTGGCCTGTAGTTCCGTTCCTCCGTATTCATAGCGAAGGTCGGCTACTTCAAATTGTGCTAGCACTTTTTTTAGCGGAGATTGAATGTTGGCGATTTCTTGTTCTGCTTCAGGCAAGTTGCCATTGAGAACCGCCCTGAGAGCCTTTGCTTCAGGGGTCTTGATGCCTTCCAACGCCTTCAATGCCGCCGGGCGACGGTGCAGATACAGTAACGCTCTGGCCTTGAGAATGGGATATTCCGGGGAACGCTTATTGACACCATTCAATGCCAGAAGTGACCGTTCAAAGAGATACTCCCGGGATCTTTCGGTATATCGCGGATAGAGGGCCCCCAACAATTGCAGGTGATAAGCCGCCATAATTGAGGACTCCGGTTTACCCTGAACCACACTCATTGGACTTGACGGAAATTCTAGGGATTTTTCCTTTACGGTGGATGAACCGGCGCTTTTTGGTTTCTCATTTTCTTTGCTCAGGTGTTCCACGACATGCCCCATCACCTTCGTAAAGGCCACTTCCGGAAGTACCTCATCAGAAATTTCAATTGGTCCGGCGTCCCACTGGATAATTGGAGTTGATGCATGTAAGCCACTTTTATCCTTTGCCTGCAGTTGGATCGTCACACGCATTTCTGACGATCGATCATGCCCAACATACCCCCAGACTATGGTGCCCACCTTCAAATCATTTGCTAACCTATAAACGTGCTCTCGATCGTAAGTCCGTGCATATTCACCTAAGGCTTTGCTTACCATCATCGGGTTTGGCATGCGCAATGGTGTAGTCTTTCGAAGTTCATCGACTAAGTAGTGAGTCATTTGAGATCGACCTGTGGCATCAATACCAAAATACTGAACCTGCACTGGCACCACCAAAACATCATACGTTTCACTTTTGACAACTTCTTGATACAGAGCCTTTTCTGTTTCAATCCAGGGGGAAGAAGAGGGCATCGGCATCTTGGCCTCCGCAAGCATGGTTTGAAGTGAATCGGGCAACGGAGTCGCGATCAGTCGAGCTTTTGTTTCCTCCAGCGTAAGTTTGTGGTCGGTCTCCAAAACACGATATTCAATGTCAACCTTATCAATTTTATTTTCAGGTTCAGTTTTCTTAAACAAGGACCGGCCTATGGCCTTTACCGCCTGTAGGGCCTGCACGACTTTGCTCTGATTTTTTGCCCTTGCCACCTCCAAAGGTGTCTGGGCTCCGCCTTCAAAATCATCAGCTGGAGGATTTGGATCTGCCCCAGCTTTCAGCAATATCTTGACAATATTGTCATGCCCATATTTCGCTGCTGACCATAAAGCTGTCTTCCGTGTTTTTGTCCGCTTGGCGTTGACCTTCGCTCCATGCTCAATGAGCAATTTGACAATCTCTTCATGGCCCGACTCCGCGGCCATTCCTAAAACAGGCACTTGTTCTACCTCTGGGCCTTTCCCGCTCCGCATCATTTCCATCATCTTTTCTGGATCGGGCATGTAAATGGGACGCGAGCCGTAGGCATTCGCATCAGCAAACCCTTCAAGCAGCAAATTTTGCGTATTCTCTGTTTGACCTGCCACTATTGTTCCGATGAAAGCTCGGTCAAGTAACTTTCTGGCTTGGGCTGGATCTGCCGGTATATCCTTGCCTTTTATGAGCGCCTTCCCCCACCAAATTAGGGCATCGGGATATCTTCGAGCTGAAGCTTTACGAATGAGCGCTAATCCTGATTCTTTATCTTGAGTGATACCTTGTCCGTTTACATGTCGTAGCCCCAGTTCATAGATTGCTTGAGTCCACCCACCCTTTACAGCCTTTTGCAACCAATCGACAGCCATTTTCTCGTCTTTAGGTATACCTAACTCCTTTTCATATAATTTACTTATATAGAATGCCGCCTCGGAGTCGCCTTTCGCCCATGCTTTCTCATACCACTCTCGAGCCGCTTGATGGTCAGAAAGTTTGTCTTCCTCTTGGCTGTATAAATGCCCTAACGCTATCATTCCTTTAGAATCACCAAGTGACGCGGCTTTGCCAAACCAATGTTCAGCTTTCTTAATATTCTTGGGAATACCCCAACCGTTTTCATACATCACCCCCACCATTAATGCTGATTGAGAATGCCCCCCTTCCCCTGCTTGCGTGAGCCACTTAACTGCCAACTGCGCGTCCTTTTTGAGACAGGACTCATTAGGAGCCATTTCTGGTGCACCCGGAATTGGGGCATAAAGCTGCCCCAACTTTGACTGTGCGTTGGCATTCCCCTCCTCTGCTTGCTTTTGAAGCTTTTCCACTGTCAGACAAGGATTCCCCCATGACCCGGGATTGGATGCCGCTGCCAATCCATTAATACTAAAAAAAACTACGATGGTTACCAAAAGACATAGTGGCAAACGGCTTCTTCCCATGGGCATGCCCTTTCCTGAAAACGGTGAGGTTGCGTTTGGTCCAAACTGAACTAACAGAAGACAAAAACCTTGAATTTCCTAGAACAGGGTTTAATTTTGAATGACCGCTGTGTATGTATACGACCTTGTATCGGGACATCTTCGAAACCCCTTGATGAACAATGTCCCCGAAAATTTGATTTCCTCCTGTGTCATTCACCACTAAAATTAAATGAAAAGGGGACGCTTCCCTTTATCTTGGCCTCAGGACCTTTTCATTGAGAAGATTCCCCTACCATAGTCGCGAGACGATTCACTGCCACCAATTTCTTCACTGTCACCGTACACTCGCCTAAGTCTTCTTCGACCAGACCTTCGACAACATACGGCTTCCCGCCAGTGAGCAAGTGGCCATATTTTTGAAAGACCTTTGGGAAGAACGTGGCATCGTAGAGACCGGTAAGGTCTTCGAAGGTGGTGAATTCCATGGGCTGGCTACTATTCGTTTCTGCAAACTTTTCGGTGATGAGCCAGCCGACCATTCGCACGTTCCTACCGGCATACAAGTGCATCTCTGACGCTGATACTAATTGCAGGCCTTCGAGGCTGGACTGATACAACTCCAGCGGGTGTTTGCTGAGCGGGAAGCCGAAGAGTTCGATTTCATCTTTGATCTTTTGATGGCTGCTATATTCTGGTGGGATGGGTAAGGCGCGTGAAGCGTGAAACGTGAAGCGGGAAGCGTCAGAAGATGAGGATGAAGGGTGAGGAAAAAATAAAAGATCACCTTTCTTTGCGTGATAGGGATTTGCTCTCGCATAGAGCCGCCACAATAGCCCAGGCCTGGTGACTTCTCCGGCGATGTTGTCGAAGCAACCGGCTTTGATGAGCAAACGTGTCTGTGCGGGTTCGGCTTCGACTCTCTCCAGGAACTCTCTCAATGACGTGTAGAGTCCGTTGGCGTTTCGTTCTTCGATGATCGCATCGATAAATTCTTTTTTCAGTCCTTTGATTTGCATGAAGCCGACTCTGATGGCGTGGCCATTACCCATATACGCCCACTTGCTGACGTTGATATCCGGTGGCTGCACCGTGAGGCCCATGCGTTTTGATTCTGATAGGTATGCACTCGTGGAGTAGAACCCGCCTTGGTTGCTGATGACCGACGCCATAAACTCGGCGGGATAATGTGCACGCAAGTAGGCTGACTTGAACGAGACTTGTGCATAGGACGCGGAGTGCGGCTTGCAAAAGCTATAGCCGACGAAGCTCATGATCATGCCCCAGATGGCATCGATCTTTGACTTCGAAACGTTTTTGGCGGCGGCTCCTCGATAGAATTGTACTTTGTAATCCTGCAGTTGTTTTTGCTTGTGTTTTTTACTCATCACTTTTCGCAACTGGTCGGCATCTTCGATGGGAAAGTCGGCCAAGACCATGGCGACTTTCGTCACGTCTTCTTGATACACCATGATGCCATGCGTTTCGTGCAACACTTCGTCGAGTAATGGATGCGGACTGGTATAGGGTTTGCCATGCGCGCGTTGCACAAATTCTCTCACGTATCGATTGGCCGCCGGCCTGATGAGCGATGAGACAATCACAAGATATTCAAACACATCCGCACGGGCTTTACGTTCTGGCGGCATGTGCTTCCATAAACGTCTGAGTAACAATCGCGTGGCAGGCGATTCAACGTAGAAGCAACCCATGGTGTCGCCTCTGCAAATGATCTCTCTGGTTTTGTCATCGTTAATGGCATCCCAAGTCGCATAAACGATGACATGCCCCGTGTTCTCGGCAACGGCATGCAACGCATCTCGGATCACAGCAAGGGAGCGGTTACCCAAGATATCAAGCTTCACAAGCCCCGCGTCTTCAGTTTGATCTTTTTCCCACTGAATGACAGGTATGCCTTTGGCCGCTATTTGAACGGGCACATATTTTCTGATTTCGTCAGGCACGATGACCATACCGCCACAATGAAGACCCAGGTTTCTGACCTTTCCCTCAAGCTGTACAGCCACGATGAGAATCTCTGGCCACGGCTTGGCTAGGTGCAACGAATCGCACAACGTGTGAGCCCATACTTTAATGGCCTCACTTTCACTCAGATGATTGAACGCTGACTGCCGTTCCATATGCGGCATGAGCCCATTTACTTCTCCGGTAGGCATGCCATACACTTTGGCGACTTCGCGAATCGCGGCGCGAAGGCCTAACGTGTTTTGATTGGCAACCATCGCCACACGCGTCGTGCCATACTTGGCAAACACGTAATCCAAAATGCCATCTCGTTCATCCCACGCAAAATCCACATCGATGTCTGGTGGATCCTCACGCCCCACGTTCAGAAATCGTTCAAAAAACAAATTGTGCCGGATGGGGTCGACATGCGTAATGCCGAGACAGTACGAAACGATTGATGCCGCAGCAGATCCTCGCCCACATGTTCGCGGTGCTTGCTGCACAATTTCCTCCACAACTAAGAAGCAGTGAGCAAATCCTTTCGCTTGGATAATCTGCAATTCGGCCTCGATACGATCCTTGACTCGCTGAATGATCGTGCCGTAACGCCAGACTGCACCGTCATAGGTTTTATTCCTCAACAGAGCAAACGCCTGTGTATCAGGAAGCTGGCGAAAGGCAGGAAAAATCGTGTCCTTAAAATTCCAATCGGTTCGGCACATCTCAGCAATGCGTTGCGTATTGTCGAGGGCCTCCGGGACATGCGGGAACTGCTCTTCCATGAAGGATGCTGGCGCGAACCAATTCGTTTCCTCACAGCATTGTTCCACAGGCAATGTAGATAGCGTAACATTCAGCGCAATAGCTCGAAGCACTTGATGCAGCGCATACTGTTGAGGATTCACAAACCGCACGCGATTCGTGGCAACTACGGGCAGCTTGTAATCCCGACTGAATTGCAAGGCCTGGTGCATCATGGCACTGGGCGTCAACTCGACATAGAGATCGCGCAGCTTGCGCTTCTTCCATGCCTTGAGTGCGAGTACATCATCGGAAATGACAATCAGACCAAAACTATACTTGACCACCGCGTTGATTAGATCACACGACTCTCCGCTGTGCAGGACCGATAGGAGTCGGCACAGATTGGCATAGCCCTCCGGATGTTTGACCAGCAACACCGCACGTCTCACGCCTTGCCTCAGCTCTGCGCCTAAGATGGGCTTGAGGCCATATTGCTTCGCCACTTCAATAAAGCGAATCGCACCGTAGAGGCCATTCGTATCAGTCAGCGCGAGCGTATTCATGCCATACTGCTTCGCCGCATGACACAATTGCTCCAAAGACGACACGCCTTCCATCATGGAGTATTCAGAATGTACGTGTAGATGCGTGAACACTTACGTGTGTGCCCAGATAATTGAGTGCTGACCAAATTTGGTGCGAATTGTGTCGAGGGCGATTGATATTTTTTTGGAACGGACAAGACGATTTGCTGTAGAATGTTTTGAGGGCATGAATGCCGTACAGACTTCAAGGAGGCTCAGTTGCTGACTCGCTGATTGCAACTCCTTGAGCGTGATCGTGAATGAGCGGATTCGGACTCGGCGTCGGAAACAGCGTTTCAACAGAACGTGCAGGATAGGCTGCAACTGGCCTTCCCAATGACTGCCTGGCAATACTCGCTCTTTGCCTACGACCTCTTGTTCATCACGATACTGCAATTGCAGGATCAGGAGTTGACTGACTTTTTGCTGTTTTCTCAATTCACAACATAGCGTCTCTAATGTTCCATCCAAGAAACCGCGTAACTGTTCCAGATCAACAACATCCTCTTCTAGCTTCCGCGTGGCTTCTACGCAGGGCTGTTTCAACGGCGGCAACACCGGAGTGTCATCAATGCCTTGCGCCCACGCGCACACTTGTCCCGCAAACGATCCCAGCACGGCTTCAAGATCAATGCGCTCAAATGTTGAAAGTTGCCCAAGTGTTTTGATGTTGAGATCGGCAAAGAGCGAATAGATGAATTGGTTCTTCGTGGTTTGCAGCGGCAACGTGCGAATAGGTAGCGGCGAGAGAAACATTTGTTCGGCACCTGGCCGCACATCATACAGTTGTAGTGGTGCCACCAACGTTGAGGCAACTTCCGACACGAGTTTGTTACTGGCCACCCCTGCCACACCCACGAGATTAAATCGCTCTGCGATTTCTTCTTCAATCTTCGTAGCCGTATCACAGGCTCGGCCAAATAATCGTGTCGTTCCAGTCAGATCTAAAAACACATGCCCGGGGCGTACCGATTCCCACACCGGCGCAAAGTGGCTCACGACCTGATCGATCGTCTCCGTGGCTTTTCGAATGCTTGAAGGATTTGGCGGTAAGAGCGTGAGCGCAGGACACAGACGCCTAGCCTGCCCAACCTGCATCCCCGCACACACGCCTTCTTGCTGCGCTTCGTGCGAGGTTTCAAGCAGAACCGTTTGTGGATTTACAGACGGTGTGATCGCAAGGGGTGTGTCGCGCAGAGAGGAATCTTCCAGTCGTGCC
>JAJFIT010000133.1 GCA_021774775.1 Alphaproteobacteria bacterium
AATAAAACTAGCAGCCAGCTAAGTACGGTTCAAAGTCGTATTAACACTGGCCTTAAAGTAGCATCGGCAAAAGACGATGCTGCAACGTTTGCTATTGCACAAACTCTTCGGGGTGACGTATCTGGTCTGAACGCGGTGAAATCTTCACTGGACCGGTCTCAGTCTACTATTGATGTTGCAATTGCAGCAGGCGAAGCGGTTTCTGATCTGCTTATTCAACTTAAAGAAAAAGCAGTGGCAGCGAAAGACGCTGGTCTCGATTCAGCGAGCCGAACCTCTCTGAACAACGACTTTGGCCAGTTGCGCGATCAAATCACATCGATCGTAACAAACGCTGAGTTCAACGGTACAAACGTTGTGAAAAGCGGCGGTGACGCAATCACCGCAATCACCAACGACACAGGCAGCAATACAATTACCGTAGCCGCTCAGGACTTGTCACTTTGTGGTGGTAACGTGACTATTACCGCAACCCAGAGTATTGGAACGTCAACAACTGCTGCTGCAGCTGTTACAGCCATCGAAACCTCTATTGCAAACGTTAACACAGCACTATCTGAGTTGGGTTCAGGCGCAAACCGTCTTGAACTGCAGGGTAACTTTGTTAACCAGCTGTCTGATGCCATCGAAGTTGGTATTGGTAACCTGGTTGATGCAGACCTCGCGAGTGAATCTGCCAACTTGCAAGCATTGCAAGTGAAGCAGCAGCTTGGATTGCAAGCACTGTCGATCGCTAATCAAGCACCTTCGACAGTTCTCGGACTCTTCCGATAGAACCAGCGCTGAGTGAGCCTGGTTATGGCTCGCTCAGCCTCTATCTGAGAGTGTTTTGACGACATTACTGGCATCTGAATAATTCAGATAACCCCAAAGTTTTGTGAACGGGGAAATGCAACCAGTAATTTGCAAAGAACGATTTATTCGTTCGGAGTGGACGATGACTGAAATTGACGGCAATGGCAGTAGCTCTCAGGTGTTTAGCCTGAAACCTCCTGCTCCGCGTGGTTCAGGGTCAGACAGCGTTGAACGCAAAGCGACCCCGGCGGCTACGCCGATAAATGAAACAGAGACTAAACCGGATACGACCGGTTTTGAGCCCCTTTTGCCCAAAACCATCGAGGATTCGTTTGAAAAAGCCGCAGAACTTCTTGAGGAATTTATTCCTGAAGCTGAACAAACCGCAAATACGCGGCTGCGGATTGATAAAGACGAAGAAACAGGACGGTTTGTATATTTTAGTGTGGACGACGAATCTGGCGAAGTGGTCAGGCAGTTCCCGCCCGAAAATATACTGAAGTTTCTGTCTTATTACAGAGGCCTGGAAGGCCTGTTATTGGATGATACAATATAAGTTGTAGGCATGTCCTACGGCTCATAACCCGTATCTGAACCAATATTTGCACTTGCTTTGGTCGCAACCTGTGCGGCACGGAGCGAGGTGTTTTTGTTTGTCTACCGTTTGACACCGCACGCCGAAGAAAAAATACATCTTGTTATTGGAAACACTGCAACATCGGTCTAAGTCTTGGCGATAGCGGTGTTTTGCACCAAAATCGAACAACACAACCTATTCGAGGCGATCATTTGTCGCCTCAGGAGAATGCATCACATGAAATTCGCCGGTACAGAAGATTACGTCGCCACCGACGACCTCAAAATTGCTGTTAATGCTGCCGCCACACTACGCCGGCCGCTGTTGATCAAGGGCGAGCCCGGTACCGGAAAAACCGTTCTGGCAAACGAAGTGGCCAAGGCTTTTGATGCCGATTTGATTGAATGGCACATTAAGTCCACCACCAAGGCGCAGCAGGGCTTGTATGAATATGATGCCGTGTCCCGTCTGCGCGACAGCCAGCTGGGCGACGAAAAAGTCAAGGACATTCGCAATTACATCAAAAAAGGCAAGCTTTGGGATGCTTTCACCAGTGACGACACCCCTATTCTCTTGATTGATGAGATCGACAAGGCTGATATCGAGTTTCCCAACGATCTGTTACTCGAACTGGATCGAATGGAGTTTCACGTTTACGAAACCGGTGAGACCGTAAAAGCTGTGAACCGACCGATCGTGATCATCACGTCGAACAATGAAAAAGAACTGCCTGACGCTTTTCTACGCCGCTGTTTCTTCCATTTCATCAAGTTCCCGGACGAGCAAACAATGAAGGATATTATCGCGGTTCACTATCCGGACATCTCTCACAAATTGGTCAAGGACGCGCTGAATATCTTTTTCGAAATTCGCGAGGTCCCGGGCCTCAAGAAAAAGCCATCAACCAGCGAATTACTGGACTGGTTGAAGCTTTTGATGGCGGAAGAGCTGCCGGAAGAAGTGCTGAAATCTAAAGACCCATCCAGTTTGATACCGCCCCTGCACGGCGCTTTGCTCAAGAATGAGCAGGATGTTCACCTGTTTGAGCGCCTCGCTTTTATGAACCGCCGCAAAACCGTGTAACCGGACCAAATAGGTACAACAAACATGTTCACCAATTTCTTTTACACCATGAAAGACAACGGCATTCCCGTCAGCATCAAGGAATATCTTACCTTGATGGAAGCGATGGATGCCGGGTGTGCCAACTTCAGCGTTGACGACTTCTATTATCTGTCCCGCGCCACATTTGTGAAAGACGAAGGCAATCTTGACAAGTTTGACCGCGTGTTCGGTAAGATATTCGAGGGTGTAGAGTTTATCGGCGATGAGGTCACCGAAATTCCCAAGGAATGGCTGGAAAAACTGGCCGAATTGTATCTAAGCGAAGAAGAAATGGATGAGATCAAATCCCTTGGCAGTTGGGACGAGATAATGGAAACGCTCAAAAAGCGCCTGGAAGAGCAGGAAAAACGCCATCAGAGCGGCAATAAGATGATCGGCACTGCCGGCCGCAGTCCGTTCGGGGCATACGGCTATAACCCTGAAGGGGTGCGGATTGGTCAGGAAGAAGGCAGGCACGGGCGGGCGCTGAAGGTTTGGGACAAGCGCGAATACAAGAACCTGGATGACAGTGTCGAACTGGGGACACGCAACATCAAGATAGCGTTGAGAAAGCTGCGCCAATTTGCCCGCGAGGGTGAAGCGACAGAACTGGATCTGGACGGCACCATTCACGCCACAGCTCACCAGGGTTATCTGGATATTAAAATGGTGCCAGAACGCCATAACGCCGTGAAATTACTATTATTCTTCGATGTTGGCGGATCAATGGACCCTCACATCAAAATTTGTGAGGAACTATTTTCTGCCGCACGCAGCGAGTTTAAACATCTGGAGTTTTTCTATTTCCACAACTGTCTCTATGATCGGGTTTGGAAGGACAACAGCCGCCGTCATAATGACCATATGAGCACAATGGATGTGCTGCATACCTACCCGCATGACTACAAAGTTATTTTTGTCGGCGACGCGTCGATGAGTCCCTACGAAATTACCTACCCCGGCGGTTCAGTTGAGCATTGGAACGAAGAAGCGGGGGAAGTATGGATGAACCGGATCAGCAATATATACAGCCGCTCGGTCTGGCTGAACCCAATCCCTGACGAACACTGGCAGTATAGTCAATCAATTCAAATCATGAAAACCCTGATGCAGAACAAAATGTACCCGCTCAGTCTATCAGGTATTGACGGCGCAATGCGCGAGCTGCGCCGTTGATATAAAAAGAGGACCTTCCGGCCCCCTTTCCATCGCCTAAACTACAAAATTAATCTGCAGGAGCAGACAATATCTCAATGCGCCCCGAAGGCGCAGAGGGAAGCTCTTCGCCGCGCACTCGTGTAATCCGCTGCAGCGCATGGGTCTTGCTAGCGCTACTGGCTAAAAGATAGCTCAGTTGCAACCTGAATGTTAGCCTGTTGTCTTCATAATTTGACGGTATCGCTGGGAATTCAACTTTTTCCAGTACGCGTTTAGCCGCTGATTGCAGGCGCCGCCGCCCATAGCTTGCCACCAGATCGCTAGCAACTATTTCACCAGTCCGGTCGATGGTCACCGTGAATTCCGACCAGCCTGATTGACCATTCCGTTTGGCAAATAAAGGATATTTCATCACATCATCAACAGCTGCATCCGCAGCTTTGACCCAGTTTTTCAGATGGTTGTCCTGATCAGCGCTGGCTGCAGTGCCTAAAACACTCAGCAACGCCAGGCCTGTAAAAGATATTGCTCCGAATTTTCTGGATTTTTCCTTGAGAGATTGAATTGCATTCATTGATATACTCCTCGCTATCATTGTTGTCGTTTGGATGTTGCCCAACCAGTCATTCGTTGCTGGCCGGTGATCCTAAGCTGGGAGATACCTGTGGTAGTTCAAGGGCACTATCGGCCAAAGGAGCCTACTTTGCGATCTGCCGCTAAACCCCTAAACTTCTTGTATAAACGGGTTTCAGTAAACGCTGACAGCGCAGTGCAGTTTGCCCAACAGAACAACTACACTATTAGATCGGTATGAAAAACATGTAAGGAACTGTTTTATTCTACTTAAAACGGTCCCAAGGGCCTGAAATCGCCAGTGTCTTGGTTGGGCTATATACATTGACGAACAAGGTCGATCCGTCCGGCGAGAAACATGCTCCCGCTGGCTCGGTCTGAACACGCAGCCTGGCAAATGGATAAACCTCACCTTCGGGTGTTACACCCCTCAAGTAATTGTCGACAACCTTTGTGTACTGGTCTTCACAGACGAGCAAATGACCATTTGGAGCGACAGTAAGATTATCACCGTAATTGAAGTTTTCTGGATCATTGGATTCGAGAAATAGCTGAAGTCTTCCTGGTGCTTCTGTCTCACTGTCCTGTCCTTCGCTGGTAGACGGCACGTAGCGCATAATCTGACCTAGTTTGGCCACACCGCCGGATGTACAGGTAAAATACAATTCGCCGTCACCCCAGTGTATGCCTTCTCCGCGCGCAAAAATTGCGGCACCTTTTGCGTGCCCCCGCAACCTTAAATCATCTGCAGGGCTATCGGTATTGTCCAAGTCAATCCACCTAACATCGCGCCAGCTACCAGGTTTAAAGCCCACACCCTCCCAATTACGGGTGTGGCTGGACATTGGTTCGCCCGCAAAAGCCAACGCCTGCAAACGCCCACCTTCAGTCAATTTCCCATAAACATTTGGAATAAAACGGTAAAACAGGCTTTCGTTTTTATCTTCTGTCAAATAAACGATGCCCGTTTTTGGATCGACAGCTGCGGCTTCATGGTTAAACCGGCCTAGCGCCCGCAGTGGAACAGGGTCAATCAATCCCGTCTCTTGTGCTGGCACTTCAAAAACCCAGCCATGGTCTTTACCCACGCCTTCACCTGCACGCGAAACATTTTCCTCACAGGTAAGCCAACTACCCCACGGCGTAACACCACCAGCACAGTTACGGATAGTCCCTAGTAAACTGAGGTGTTCACGCACGCGCTCTCCAGTCGCCATATTATATACAATCGTAGATGTGCCCCCCGGCAAAGGTCGCCCTTCTAAATCCTTGTCAAATGTCACAAAGTCTGACGATTGATCTCCTTGAATTGGACCAAGGTCATGCCGGTTTGCCGGGAGTTCATGATTTCGAACAAGAGCAACAAGATCACCGTCAAGCGCGAAACAGCCCATACCATCGGCGCGATCAGGAACCAACAGCCCGTCATCCATCTGATCGCCCAACGACGAAATCACACGGTAGGAAAACCCTTCGGGCAGATCGAGCAATTCATCTGGATCTGGTACCAAATTTCCGTATCCAGCGTTGGTTGGCCGAGTGCCGGTTAGCCTGAGCGCGGCGGCATTTTGCGCCAATCCCAGGAAGGCTATACTACCGGCTGAAACTGCAAACTGTCTACGGGATAATTTCATTGTTGGTCCTTTATATTTCCAGAGCATGAACATTGCACCAGCCAGCCCAAGGCTCGCTTCCGATACTAATGTATTGTTTTGTCTTTTAGCAAGCGCACATGACATTTGTGCGGCCCATTGGCTGGCACCAACAAAATCCAAAATAATACCGTATTCGCAAATGGAATAATGGTGTTTGATGGCTGGACGATACTTTATCCCGCAAAAGTAACCATTTCGCGATGATCAACTTGCCTCATAGGTCGCGATGGCCTCATCCAGGCTTTCGCTTAATTTGACACCTATTTCGCCGCCATCACCTGCCACGCGCCCGCGAATAATGGCCCGCATCGCATCCACATGCGATTTAACCAGTTCGATCTGGTTGTCCGTGATCTCGCCGGGACGTTTAACTGTAAAGCCATACAGACTGTCAGAAAACTTGGTAATTAGCGGATAACCGAAGGTACCTCCCTGCCCCTTCATGTCGTGGGCAATGTGGTTTATTTCCTCGAAAAACTCATAGCGTTTCTCCGGTGTATCAACACAGCGACCGTGCTGTTCCTGTAACTTGACCAACAAGCCAGATACCCAATCAGGATAGTCTTCAGACATCTTGTTGAGCGCGGCCTCGGCGGCCTCCATCGCTTCCTGCGAAATATTCGCTTTGCCCGGTGCCAGTCCGGCGGTTTTGTCTCTCAGGCGATTGGGGAACCGATAAAAACGGACAACGACTTTATTCTTATCCACGAATAATCTCCACGCCTTCACTTTTATCGGTCAACATACGGCGCTCCGGGCCTCGTGGGCCCAGCTTTTGCCTGCGCCTGTCGGGGCCAAAAAATTCCGCGTTATGGACGAACTGACGCGGACGCTCGATAATTGAAATCAGTTTTTCACCGATATGTTTAATGGTGAAAGGCTTGGCCAGCATGTCGCTGACGCCCATTTCCCGAGCTTGGACGATGCGCTCAGGCTCTGTGTAGCTGGTGATCAGCATGAAAGGTACGAACCTGTCCGGACTGTCTTTATGACGTCGAACCCAGCGCAGGAACATCATACCGTCAATCGGCGACATGTCCCAATTGGATATAATGATATCGATCTGCTGCACGCCAACTTTCATTGGCTCATTTTTAACCCTTTGCAGAAAATGGATGGCATCGCCGCCGTGTTCGACCGCGAAAACATTGCCCACTCCCAAAACCTTTAGCGAGTTAACCAGCAACGAGCGAATAAACGGGCTGTCTTCCGCCACTAGCACATTCACTCTGTCAAAATCATAGTCGCTCATCTGGAACCCTTATGCTTCCATATTGTTGATGCCGCCAACCTATAGCGGCATTCAGCTGCGGACGGTCAAAGTCATTAAACCCATTAATCGTTAACGAGTTGTTTAATATGTGAAATTGTTTCTTCAAGTCTTTTCAACAGTTCGCGGCTGCATTTTTTGCGTCTGGGGTCATCCCGGGATGGATATCCAAGCGCTTCTGCCCTTTCAGCCTCTATCGCCAGCCACCATGCCCCGATGCTACGGGCCGCGCCTTTTAACTTATGGGCATCCGCGCGCCAGTTTTCATTGTCAGGCCGACACAGTGTCTCCAGGTAAGACGGTGCGTTATCCATGAAAATCGCCAGAACATGTACCTGTAAGTCCCGGTCCCCGCCGGTAAACTCCTCCAGATGCGAAACATCCAGAACAATAGTTTCGTCCCAATTGGAATTTGCCACCGCTACTTGGCCTTCAGGACCGAACGGCCACCGTCAGTAAGTTTGCACACCAGCCAGTCCGGCTTTACCGGATTATGGTACCAGGGTTCGCACCAGCCATTTTTAATACAGGCTTTAATTGTCTGATCCTTAATCCGCTGGCCCTGTTTGTCAAAAAGTGGCAGTTTGCCGCCGGGTTCGCTCAAACCCCGTTGCAAGTAGCGTTTTTGGGCAGTGCTCAATCCACCGCCCTTCGTACCTGCGCTCTTTTTTTTTGTCGCTTTTTGCGTCTTTACCATCAATTCAGTCACAGATCTGTCCCCTGATCTTGGCTGTTTCAACTCATTTTGCTCAAGCACCTTACCTCAAATCCATCTTTTTGCCATATCTGCATGACAAACAAGGCGTCACGCCCATCGAAATCGATGGAATGGTTGACGCTGTCACGTGAAAATGAAACTGTGTCAAGCTGACTGATTGGGGCTGAGGGACTGCAATAATGTCAAGAGTAGACCACGACTTCCCGGATATTGAACCGGACACAAAAATGCAAAAAAATGAAAATGGTGCCGATACAGCGCGTGCGGACGGCACCCCCGACAATGCACAGGCAAATATGCGCGCACGTAATCGCCGCCGTCTACTGCCAGTCGTCCTGGCGGGTACTCTGTCAATAGTATGGACAGGCACCGTCGCCTATTATCTGTTCGGGTTCTCGCCTGCTGGCACTCTGGCACCTGATCCCGCAGGCCTCGCCACACTTATCGCAGGCTATAGCACTCCAATTGCCATTTTCTGGCTTGTTGCACTGGCTTTCCAGCGCACCGACCCGCTTCTGGAACGCCGACTGGCAATATCCCAGAACCTGCACCGCGCTGTCGCGCCGGTTGAGGTCGCAGAGCAACGCCTGGCGCAACTGAACCGTTCGCTCGCCAAAGAACTGACCAACATCGATGCGGTCGCAGACCTTGCCTCGGACCGGCTGGCTAATTTGGAAGACCGGTTCCAGTCGCAAATCAGTGATTTGTTTTCCGCCACTGCAGACACCGAAGCCCGTACAGCCAGCATCCGTGACCTTTTGAGCCGCGAGCGCGAGTCTATTCTTGAATTGACCGGCGAGGTTGAAACCAGAATCACCGCATTGGAGACCAACGTTAATGACATGGCCGCCCGGGTTGAAGGCGCAGGCACCTCTGCCGCCGCAACCGCAGACCGCGCCCGCGAAAAGGTAGACAGCAGTCTGGACGCTTTCGGCAAAGCAACTGAAGACTTCGAAACTCGTCTCGATAAAGCCGGAGACCACGTCAGCAGCCGGGTGACCGAGGTTCAGGACATCGCCGTAGACGTTGAGCTGCGCCTGCAGTCAGTTACCGACAAAGTATTGGGTGGCATGGAGAAATTCCGCCACGATGTGGAAGGCCTGGAGGGTCGCTCCGCTGAACTTTCAGACCATATGCAAACCCAGGGCACCATCCTGAAGGAACTGGCCGAACTAGCCGCTGCCGAATCCGCCAAGATTGAGGAAAGCCTGCGCACTCACGTTGGCGAAGTACGCACAGCTGCTACCGAAGCACTGGAAAGCACCAACGATGTCTCCAAGGTTTTCTCCGAACGGGCGCATTCCATGTCGGAACAGGTAATCGACACCGTCACCCGGGCCAAAACCATGCTGGAGGAAGCGGGCCAGTCGCTGGAAACACACAGCGCTTCTGCGCTTGAAATAAGCGAAAAGGTCAACGAACAAACACTGGCCACCACCGAGGAAACCGGCAAACAGGTTCTTGAGCATGCCAAACAGGTCGACCTGGTGCTTGAAGACGGTCTGGAACGCGCCAAACGCGCTCTAGAGTCCACAATGAACACCATTTCCACGCAAAACCTGGCAGCCGCGGAAGAGGCTGAAGCCACGGCAGAACGCACCTTGCAGCATATCCGCCAGCTGCGCGCAGGCGTTGAAGACCAGATGGCAGAGCTGGCCAAGGCCGGCGAACAGGCGGGAGAAGCTTTAACAGGCACCGCTGAAAAAATCAGCGAGGAAGCCAAAAGCCTCGCCGAACAATCACGGAAAACCAGCGACGACATCGAAGTTGTACAAGGCAAAATGGGCGAACAAAGCGGGGTTTTGTCTGATCTGTTGAATGATACTCGGATGAAGTTATCGCGGCTGGAAGAAGACCTGACCCGCCAACGCGACGCCCTTAATGCCGCATCCGGCGATGCAGCAGACAAAGTAATAGAAGCCGCAGAACGCTTTGCTACCCAGAGCAGCACCCTGCAGGACAAAGCCAGCGAAGCCGAGGGTTTCCTCGCCGAAAAATCAGAACAGCTTGGCGGCATGGTCGTAGATATTGAGGCAAAAGCGTCCAGCGCCGCCGACACTGTTCAAGCCCGCAGCGATGAACTTTCCAAAAATGCATCTGTATTGGACGAACAGCTTCATGACACCAGCCAAAAACTGGGCCGCGCTGCCGAAGCCTTCGCAGGCGAACGGGAACGGATTATTGAAGAAGCCGCCGAGGTTATTCAAAGCCTTGATAAATCAACAGACCGCATGGACGGCCAGATTGCGCGCTTCGCAGAAAGCTCCAGCGATGCAGCTGAACGCCTGGATGCCGCCAGCCAAACCCTGATGGACCAAACCGAGCGCGCGCAGACCGACATGCGCCAATCCGTGGAAAACACCGGCGAGGAACTCACCCACAGCCTGACAGCGATCAGCGACAAGGCGAACGAGCGCATCACCTTCCTGCAGGAACAAATGCAGGCCACCCTCGACAAGGTATTGACCAGCTACCAAAGCAGTGCCGACCAGGCTGAGAAGGAAAGTGCCCTTCTGGCCATGCGGCTCGGTAACGAGTCTGACAAGATCGCCCTGCAGGCCGAGCAATTTATCGAAAAAACTTCCGAAATAGAGCAACGCATTGTTTCCGCAACCAAAAATGACTTCGCGCGCACATCGGCACTGTTGATGGAAAGCCTGCAGTCAGTCTCCATCGACATCAATAAGGCGCTGTCGCACGACCTGCCTGACAGCACCTGGGAAAGTTACCTTGAGGGCGATAAATCGGTGTTTATGCGCCGCACCCTGAAAATTGGCGACCGCGCGACCCGCAAGGCCATCGCAGACAAATTCAAAACCGACGGCGAATTCCGCGAAACTGTGGCGCGTTATTGCCGCGACTTCGAAGGCTTGATGGAACGGGCGATGATTGGCGACAAAGGCAGCGCCATGTCTGTAACCCTTATTTCGTCTGATATGGGCAAACTATATATTCTACTTGGGCAATCTCTTAAGAAATTCGGATAAACATCTGTAAATGTGGAATTTAATATGTTTCGTTTTTCTCAAATTTTGTTTCTCGCTACCATCATAACTGCATGCAGTCAGCAAGAAAATCAGACAGAGGTCCCGACTGAGAATACCAAAGGCCAGCCGGTCAATTGGCGTATGTCCAGCACCTATCCGTCCACCCTGTTACAAATAGGTACCCTGGGCAAACGCATATCAACCGAACTTGGTATTATCTCTGGCGGCACGATCAATTTGAAATTTCACGAGCCCGGCGTGCTGGTTCCACCGTTTGAGATATTTGACGCGGTCAGCTACGGCGCACTTGAAGCCGGCTGGTCCACTCCCGGATACTGGGCGGGCAAGGAGCCTTCTCTGCAACTGTTTGCGTCTGTACCCTTTGGCCCGTCGGCACCCGAGTATCTTGCATGGTTTGATTTTGGCGGCGGTAAAGCCTTATTTGACGAAATATACCACACCCACAATATCCACAGCGTTATCTGCGGACTGACACCGCCAGAGGCATCCGGATGGTTCAAGAAGGAAATCACCTCAATCGATGATTTTAAAGGCCTGAAAATCAGGTTTTTTGGCCTGGGCGGTAAAGTGATGGAAAAAATCGGCGCGGCACCTCAGTTAATTGCGGGCGGCGAGATATACCAAGCGCTTGAATTGGGCACTATCGACGCCACCGAATATGCCATGCCTGCAGTTGATGAGCGCATGGGCTTTTATGAGGTGGCAAAGCATTATTATCTGCCCGGGTGGCACCAACAGTCCACCTTTTTTGAGTTGATGATCAATTTGGATGCCTGGAACGGCCTGAGCGAGAGCCAGAAACATATGATTGAAACCACATGCTCGGCCAATGTGCGCCACGGAGTCTCCGAGGGCGAAGCCCTCCAAGCCGACGCAATGTCCCGGCTCGAGGAAAAAGGCGTGCAAATCCACACTTGGTCACCAGAAATATTGGCAGCCTTAGAGACCGCATGGGATGAAGTAGCCGTTGACCTCCAGGCCGAAGACCCCAATTTTAAACGGGTCTGGGCATCGCTGGCGGCATTTAGGGCCAAATATAAGGGCTGGGCAGAGCGCGGGTACCTGAAAAGAAAATGATGGCGACATTGCTCAAAATTTCCGAGTGGTTGCGCCGCACCGCCGACCTCATGGGCCGCATGGGGGCTTGGCTGATCGTCGCGTTAATCGCGGTCATCGTTACCGACGTAACCCTGCGTAACTGGTTCGTCATCGGCTCAACCAAACTGCAGGAACTGGAATGGCACCTGCACGGGGCTTTGTTTTTGCTGGCGCTGGGCTGGGCATATAACCGCAACGCCCACGTTCGCATCGAGCTTTTCAGCGAAAAATGGCAACCACGCACCAAAGTGTGGGTCGAGCTGGTCGGCTGCAGCATTTTTTTGCTGCCCTATATTGCCGTGGTTATCTGGTTTGGCCTGGATTATGTGGGCTACGCCGTTGAATACGGCGAAGCGTCACCGTCCGCGACCGGCCTGCCGCATCGATGGTTAATCAAAGCCGCAATTCCCATTGGTTTTATGGGTCTTGGTTTTGCTGCCCTGTCAAAACAGCTGCAGGCGATTATTTTTTTGTTCGGCACTGGCGAGCACCAACGAAAGACAGAATTTTCCAAAGATAATCAAACATCTGCCCCTCGTCCGGCAGGCAGTACCTGATGGAAATGATTGCAGAAATCCTGCCGTTTTTGATGTTTGCAGTGCTTATTCCACTGTTGTTCAGCGGTTATCCGGTCGCCTTTGTTCTTGGCGGCGTGGGATTGGGTTTCTGGTTGCTTGGGGTCGCACTGGGCTTGCAAAATTCCAACAGTTTTTTCCTGGTGGTCAGCCGGATTTTTGGCGGCGTCGTGAACAAGCAAATTCTCGTCGCAATCCCAATGTTTATTTTCATGGGCACCATGCTGGAAAAAAGCGGTATTGCCCGAGACTTGCTGACTACCCTGCAATTGATGACCCGGCGCATTCCCGGTGGCCTGGCGCTTTCAGTCACAGTGCTCGGCGTCATCCTCGCCGCAACAACTGGCATTATTGGTGCCAGCGTCGTGATGATGACCCTGATGGCACTACCGATTATGCTGGATAGTGGTTATGACCGGCCACTGGCCACTGGTACTATCGCAGCGTCGGGCACGCTGGGCATCCTGTTGCCGCCCTCAATTATGCTGGTGGTGATGGCAGATTTGTTGGGCACATCGGCTGGCGGGCTGTTTTTGGCGGCTGTGGTGCCCAGCCTATTGCTGGCCGGGTTATATCTTCTTTACATCCTTGTACGCACCAGCCTGAACCCACGGCTGGCACCGCCGCTCGTTACCAAAGCAGATGACGAGCTATTGTCTGTTGGCATGTTTGTCCGCAGTTTTCTGCCACCGCTTGCGTTGATCATTGCTGTTTTGGGGTCAATATTTGGTGGTTTCGCCACCCCTACCGAAGCCAGCGGTGTCGGCGCTTTTGGTGCTTTACTGTTGGCGCTGTTTCGCGGCGAGCTAAAATTCAGCGTGCTAAAAGAGGTCGTCGAACAATCCACCCTTACCACTACGATGTTGTTTGGTTTATTTGTCGGCGCAACTGCATTTTCCTATGTTTTTGCTCTTTTGGGTGGTCACGATCAGATTTTGGATATTATTCAGGCCAGCGGCACAAGCGCCTGGGTGGTTTTGCTGATATTGATGATTGCAGTGTTTGTGCTCGGCTTCTTTTTTGACTGGATCGAAATAACCCTGATCATTCTACCTGTGTTTGCGCCCATCATCGCACATCTTGATTTTGGCACTCATTTAGCTGACCCGGGCATGACAACAATGTGGTTTGCAATCTTGATGGCGGTGAACCTACAAACCAGCTTCCTGACGCCGCCGTTTGGCTTTGCCCTGTTTTATATGAAAGGCGCTGCGGGCAACCTTGTATCCTTGAAGAATATATACCGCGGCATTATTCCGTTCGTGTTTCTGCAAATTCTGGGGCTGATCGCTGTGTTGATGTGGCCGGAGATTGCCTTATGGCTTCCGGGACTGTCCCGATAGGACCAACAAGCCAATAAAAAGCCAGCAACCCTGGCTTTCATAAGTTTTTTGTTGTCATTAGGTAGCCGAGTGCGAAGCCGTGCCAGATGAGGCAGCGCCAAGCTTACCGATCAGATAGTCAAGATTTTCTGTATCCACTTCATCCTCCACTTGCGTCAGCACCCGCTCGATCATCAATTTCTTGTATGTATCCCGGTCATCACCACCAGTATTCACCATCTCAACTGAAACATCGAGCGCCGCTCGTGCCATATTAAGAAATTGAGGTGGCATTTCGGTCACTTCGAACAATCTACTAAGCCCAAGATTTCCACCGTCATGCACCAGTTTATATGCGTTGGCGACCGGGATTTTTGCCCGCTTGGCCAGCGCTGTTTCGAAAAATGATGTGTCGCCCATACAAAGTGCCCGCAGCATCAACGTGGGTGTCAGGCGTCCATTGGCGCTCAATTGATCCACCAATTCCTGTACAGACTGCTGGTCCCCACCTTCTACGAGCGAAACCGTTGCTTTCTCCCGGCTTTCCAACAACAAATCTGCTGCTGTTGCCGGTGAAATTTCGTGGTGGGTCATAATATGGTCACGCAGTTGCTCGGAAACCATGGTCACCAAACGTTCCGACACTGCCACAGGCAGATCAGACCGCAAAGCCATCGGGTTCTTAACGGTTTCTGCTTCACCGAAATTATCAAGCACGCGCTCATAGGTGCCCTCATCCATCGTAGCACCACTATTTCCGACCAGAGCAGCAACCACAGCCTCATCGTCGCTATCCACAAGCGCATCCGCAACGCGGGGAGAAACCGTTTTTCGGCCCGCCACTATTTTTTGCACATCGCTGCTGCGGGTTTTTACAATTTCAACAAGGTCTTCGTCGTTTAACGCGGTCGAGCATTCAATCATCGGGATCGCTACCGATTCCACATCTTTGGCCAGCGTTGCCGCCACGTCGTGGGGCACCATCGGATTGTCCTTGAGGCTGTCAGAAAGTGCCTCGCGCACTCGAACAGCTGCGTCAGACAGCATCACCCGGAATATATCCTCGGCAATGGCCCGTTCATTGTCAGACAAGGCAGGGCCAGAAAAAGCTGTCGCAACTTTTTCTGCTGCCACGGCACGGTTATCGCTATTGGGGTCCTGCAGTAGTTTAGCGACATCGGCGCTAGAAAGGGTGCTCTCGTCAGACACGGCTGCCATCCTATAAAATCATGTTTCGACATGGTCTAAGCGCAGCAATGCGCTGTTTGATGCCATTTTTTCAGCCTAGGCCAAACAAGTTAACCCGCCGTTAAAAGCTCATTAAACTTTTATACGACGGCCAATTTAGGAAAATCAGATATAAGTTTTAATTATCACCAAAAAATCAGAACACTGCCACGGTTTCACCCTTTTTTGACTTGTACCATCTTTCCATTGAGCCAAAGCTTCATACCGGTTAGCATGCGCCGCATAGAAGGATAGTTGGTATTGAACCGACTATTCATAACACTCGACGGGCAAACCCAGATACCCGGCGACAGACCTAGGTTTCTTTAGGGGGAAATTTGTATGAAACGCCTTTTGGCACTTATGTCGCTGTTGAGCGCGGCAGTCATAACGACGAGTCAGTCTGCCTTTGCGCAAGACAATAATGGCACATTTGTTGAAGCAGTGAATAACTTTATGGGACCGATCAGCGACGCGGTTTCAAGCGTCATATTTTTTGAACTTTCCTTTTTCTCCGATCTACTACCCCCTATTCCATTCATTGTTTTATGGCTGTTGGGCGGCGGTATTTTCTTCAGTTTTTACATGGGATTCCCCAATATCCGAGGGTTCGGTCAGTCAATCAAGATTGTTAAGGGGACATACGACGACCCCACCGACCCCGGCGAAGTAACCCACTTTCAGGCGTTAACTGCTGCGGTTTCCGGGACCGTAGGGTTGGGCAACATCGCGGGTGTAGCTATCGCGATCTCCGTCGGCGGCCCGGGCGCGACTTTCTGGATGATTCTTGCTGGCCTCTTTGGCATGACCTCCAAATTCGTTGAATGTACGCTGGGTGTTAAATACCGCGAGATAGACGAACACGGCGTGGTCTCTGGCGGACCCATGTATTACCTGACCAAAGGGTTGGCTGCCCAGGGCCTACCTAACCTGGGTAAAGTCTTGGCGGTTATTGCTGCCGTTTTCATCATTGGTGGGGCCTACGGTGCTGGTGCCATGTTCCAGGTTAACCAGTCCTCGATCCAGTTTACCAACGAAATTGCGGCACTAACCGGCGGTGAAAACAGCCTGTTATTTGGTCGCCCCTGGATATTTGGCATCGTCTTCGCGGCGGCTGTTGGCTTGGTAATTATCGGCGGCATCCGCCAAATCACCCATGTAACAGAGTTTCTGGTTCCGATCATGGCAGTAACCTATATCACCGCATCACTGGTAATTATCTTTGGCCATTTCGGGGACATTCCCGCCGCGTTCGGGCAAATATTTGCTGGTGCTTTCACCGGTGATGGTATCGCTGGTGGTATTATTGGCGTGCTGATCCAGGGCTTGCGCCGTGCCACATTCTCCAACGAAGCAGGCCTTGGCTCTGCCTCTATCGCGCACTCTGCAGCCAAAACCAAAGAGCCTGTATCCGAAGGCCTTGTTGCACTTCTCGAGCCCTTCATCGACACTGTGGTTATATGCACTATCACGGCGCTCGTTATCATCCTTACAGGTTCGGTTGATCCATCGGCTTCCGGCACTCTTGCCGGCATCGCGCTTACATCAAAAGCTTTTGCGACTGTGATTTACTGGTTCCCCTATATCCTGACATTTGCCGTTGTAATGTTCGCATTCTCAACCTCGATCACCTGGTTTTACTACGGCCAGCGCTCGTTCCTGTGGCTATTCGGTAATAATAAAAATGCTGATCTGGCATTCAAAATATCTTATCTTTTTGTTTTGATAACCGGTTCAGCTATGTCGTTAGCGCCTGTTATGGATATGGCAGATGCACTGCTTCTCGCTATCGGCTTCCCGAATATCCTTGGTCTATTCTTGCTGCGCAAGGAAGTGAAAGCCATGATGGTCGACTATTTCGCGCGGGTAAAATCCGGCGAAATCAAACCCTACGTTGGGGGAAAGTAAGTCATCAAAGACTTGGTCAGCAGATTTATTTGCTGACCGATGCAATACAGCAGGCTGCGACGGTTTGTATTATCGACGCCAGCGATTTAGCCAGACTATACATTCACCGTAGGTTCAGGCAGGTTTGCCAATCTACTGACCATATTTTGATTAATTGTTTGAGTGAACTGGAGTATCTGATGAAATCAACCTTTAAAACCATGATCTTCCTGTCCATGGCGGCTACGCTGGGCCTGTTGTCGGCGTCTGTATCTGCAGCTGATGCGAACGACACCACCCTGTCTGCTGCTGGTGACGCAGTGAAAGGCAAGCGGGTCTTTAACCGTTGCCGTGCCTGCCACAACCTGACAGCGACTGCCCGAACCCGCATTGGCCCCAACCTGGACAATCTTTTCGGTAGAAAAGCAGGTGCCGCGGACGGATTTAAATATTCTAAGGCACTTCAGGACGCAACGTTTGACTGGAGCGAAGCCGCGCTGGACAGTTGGCTTTCCCAGCCAAGAAAGTTTCTTCCGGGCAACAAAATGGCTTTCCCCGGCCTAAGAAAAGAACAAGACCGCAAAGACCTGATGGCCTATTTGCGCGAAGCGACTGTGGAAACGGCTGAGTAACCTTACTCGGCTTTTCCGCCGCCAATTGCTGCGGCAATATGATAAATGCGAGGACCGGATGAAAAAAATAGCAATATATTGCGCCCTGTTGATTGCGACTGCTTTTCCCGCTCAGGCACAAGACACTGCGGCGGATGACACCCGAGGCGCTATTGAGTTTGTTGAAACCATCGCCAGCGAGACCATAGCGGCATGGAGCGACAGCAAACTAACCGAAGAAGAGCGCACGGTGGCCTTTCGCGCGGTTTTTGAGCAGGCGACAGACATCAACCTGCTTGCCCGTGGCATGCTTGGGCGGCATTTTCGCACGGCCACATCAGCGCAGCGTGAACGCTATATGGCAGCGATGGGTGACTATATCGTTGCCGAGTTTGACAAACGTATGACCCAAATCGGCTTTCGCCAGCTGGAAGTTATTGGAACCAAACCGGCGTCGGGGAAAAACGGCCATGTATTCGTCAAAACCGAGGTCCAGCGCGATGAAGGTCAGCCTATCCTGGCTGACTGGCGGATCAGAAAGAAAAACGGCAAATTTCAGATCGTAAATCTGGAGTTTGAAGGTATTAACCTGATGATCACCAACAGGGATGTATTTTCGGCAAAAGTAAAAAACGTTGGCATGGACGGATTGATTGACTGGCTCAACCAGCAATCTGCCATCATCGAAGCCAGCTAGACCAATACTCATAAAATGATCACAAAGGGCGCCGCGGGCGCCCTTTTTTTTTACACGGGTTCCATAGTGCAGTTAAGGCGCAGGCTTCCCGCTGTATTGGACAGGGCTGCTGCTAGACTGTCAACCCGATCAGCTGGCACATTAACGGCGAATCGGGTGCGGTAGTGAGCAACGCCCTGCTCGTCAACGACCCGCTTGCTGCTCATACGCACAATATTAGCGCCGTAATCCATCAACACTTCGCTCATGCGCGCGATAAGGCCAGGCCTGTCTCCGCCGGTAATTTCAACGGTGTGGCTGATTGTTGCGGTCTCGCCGCGTGTGGTGTCAAAATCGAACGGGACAATTGAGATACGCGCCCCGGCAAGCGTTGCCAACCCATTCAAGCCCGCTTCAATTTCCATGGTGTCGATCGCCGCAGCGAAGGTAACGACACCGGAAAATTCAAACCCCTCGCCCAACACCGCGTATGAGCTGTCCGCCAGATTGGCACCAATATCAAACAGATAACTGGAGACTTCGGAAATAACACCGACCTGATCACGTCCTACAATTGAAATCAGGAAATTTTCTACATTCACCATTTATTATTCAAACTCCGGTAGTGTCAAAATAGAAACAAACAAAAAAAGGTGGCCTTTTACGCCGTATTTGATACATAGGCGCCGTCTCAGCAGAATATTGCGATATGCCGAAAACAACGTTCATATCGATAATCCAAATCGACACCCAAATCGATAACATTGAATAGGAAACAATGCCATGGCCGACAAGCAACTTCTTCATCTGGTATTCGGTGGGCAGGTTCAAGACCCGCAATCACTGGAATTTCGCGACTTGGACAAGGTTAATGTCGTCGGAATTTATGGCAGCTACAAAGAAGCAGAACATGCTTGGCGCAGTGTAAGCCAGGCCAATGTCGACGATGCAATGACCAAATATGTGATTGTGCATTTACACAAATTGCTAGAGCCAGATCACTAGTAGGCTGGCAAGACATATGCGTTAGCGGGCCGTGGTTCAGCCTGTCGGCTTTAATCTCGGTTAGTGGCGGCTGGTTTCATTGCACGCAGCGGTGTTGGCATAAAAATTACCAACTTCCCGGGCAATAACAGTACCGTCACTGTCATAAACACCGATCATTCCCGTAAGCACACGTTGAGCATCCAGCGGGTTGCTGATAGCCATGCGCGATAGTTCTAAATGTACAAGCCTTGATAAGCCGTCATGATTAATTTGGTGGGTCATTTTCTTCTCTTTCGTTTTTTGTCGTCCCTATGTCGCAAACCCACGCTGCAAATTAGTTTCACTTATGTGATAGTTTTGAGACTGTATTTGCGGGTCAGCAACCAGTATATGGTGTCACAAAGGGGTTAAGATTCGCTTACTGGGCTGATATTCACCACGATCAAGGCTTTCCCCCCGTTCATGCCCGGTAAATGTAATGCTGTTAAAATACGTTGTTACAGGGCCTTATTGCCACCACACCAGCGGGCAAGGTTGAGCAATTGACAAACAGGCAAATGATGACTATCTCACCCGGTGTTAAGGAGCTTTCCATAATGGATCAAACACCAACAATCTCGAAGTCACCGCTTTTCAATATCGGCCAGGTCGTACGCCACCGGTATTTTCCGTTTCGCGGCGTAATTTTCGATGTGGACCCCGAGTTTGCCAATTCGGAAGAATGGTGGGAGTCTATCCCTGCGGAGATCCGGCCTGAGAAAGACCAGCCCTATTATCATCTGTTCGCGGAAAATGACGAATCAAGCTATGAAGCCTATGTATCTCAGCAAAACTTGATGCCTGATGCGACCGACGAGCCGATCAACCACCCTGATGTTTCCGAACTTTTTGGTGACCTGAAAAACGGATTGTATCAGCTGAAAGCCATACCGCGCCACTAACAGCGCACAGGGTGGACAAACAAAAACGGCGCCTTATGGCGCCTTTTTTAGTATGTCGTGCAGTTGTTACCGTATTTAAGCCTTAGGCCACAAACATAGCCAGCAAGCCCATAACAACAATAATCGCGACTACCGAGCGAACGGTATATCGTACAAAGCCATCAAAAGTGGTTTTCTGATCTTCAATTCCCATGACTCTGTCTCCCAAAAAAATATTACCGCCTGTCATCACATTACAGGTGCAGTTTCCGTGATACCCGCGTCACCCCTACACGCAAATTCAAACATTCTATACCGCAAGCAAACTGGCCCGCCAAGGACAAAAAAGCAGATTTGTTCGATATTCGCCTGGCTAAAATCGCGCCATACAATCCGCGAGCATTTCGGGGTCGATGTTTCCGCCGGAAATTATGCAAACAGTTACCTTGTCTTTGGTCTCGACCTTACCTTCCAGCACCGCCGCCAATGACACAACGCCGCCTGGTTCGCCGATCATTTTCAGATTTTTGGCAGCAAATGCCACAGCTGCCCGAGCCTGATCGTCTGTGACAGCAAGGCCTTGTGCGCCGCAGCCCTGCAAAATCGGGAATGTTCGCTCGCCTGCGCTCGGTGTCAGCAGCGCGTCACAAATCGAACGGGCGCCAAAATCAACCGTTTGGATGCTGCCGCTTTCCAGTGACCGCTTCACATCGTCGAACTCATCCGGCTCAACCACATAGCCCTGAATGTCAGGGAAAGCGTCATAGTAAACCGTGAACGAACCGGAAGCGAGACCGCCGCCGCCGCAATTAATCAGCGTTTGATCAGGCGTTACCCCCATTGCGGTCAGGTCTTCCACTACCTCAAGTGCTGATGTGCCCTGCCCGGCCATAACCAACGGGTCGTCATAGGGCGGCACAACAACCGCGCCGCTTTCGCCTGCAACTGCAAGCGCCACCTGTTCGCGGTCTTCCTGATAGCGATCATACAAAACCACCTCGGCCCCGCAGGCGCGGGTTGCCGCAAGTTTCAGTGGCGGCGCGTCCTTGGGCATCACAATCGTTGCGTGAATGTCCAGCAACTGGGCGGCACGAGCTACGCCCTGCGCGTGATTACCACTGGAAAAGGCCAGAACACCGCGTTTTTTCTCGTCTGCCGTCAACCTCGACAACCGGTTATAGGCACCGCGAAATTTAAACGCCCCCATATGCTGCAGATTTTCTGCTTTTACAAACACCCGGCCGCCAGCAATTTCATTCAGCTTGATATTTTCAATCAGCGGCGTTCGCACGGCCACACCAGCCAGCTGCGCGGCGGCAGAGCGAACATCATCAATAGAAATTACATATGGTTTGTTTGAGGTCATTTTTGGTCCTGCTTTGAATTACTGTCTTCTTGCCGTGCCCTTTTAGCTGCCTTTTCTTCTTGCCTTTTGCGCCACCAGCGCCCCAGCCGAATTTCCAGCCTACGGCGGCGGCGGCGAATGAAGGGAAAATCAACCGAGAGAATAATCAGACCCAGCGGAATCATCCAAAAGCCAACAATGGGTAAAAATCCTAGAATTCCACCGATTACCAATAAAACTCCGACGATCAAACGACCCAACCGGCTTGCCGGCATCATCTTTTGCGCACGTTCTCGCATATCAGGTGCCGCCTATCCTACATCCGTAATGGTTTTGCGCAGTCGGTCTGCAAGAATATCAATATCCTCTTTTGTGCTCACCAGCGGCGGCGCTACTGCGATATGATCACCGCTCAAGCGAACCATAAGGCCGTTTTCATAGGCCTTCTGAAATATCTGCGAGGACCGGCTCATGGGCTTGTCGTCGATCTGAGAGAAGGTCAATGCCGCCATAAAGCCGATATTACGTACATCGACGATGGTATCTGCCTGCCCCAGCGCGTGCATGGCATCGCCGAAATAACCCTCTAGCGCCCGCACATTTGCATAAACGTCCAACTCGTCATAGAGGGCCTGCGCCGCCTGCGCTGCGGCAACCGCCAATGGATGGGCCGAATAGGTATAACCATGGAAAAACTCCACGCCCTCGCCGCCGTTGTCCATAAATCCATCATAGATATGTTTGTGTACCGCAACTGCGCCCATGGGGACAGCACCGTTATTCAGCGCTTTTGCAGTTGTGATCAAGTCAGGCTCAATACCAAAACGTTCGGCAGCGGTGGCATAGCCCAACCGGCCAAAGCCGGTAATTACTTCGTCAAAAATCAACAGAATGCCATGCTTTTTGGTAATTTCCCGCAACCGTTCCAGATAACCTTTTGGCGGCACGTAAACCCCCGCAGACCCGGCAGCAGGCTCCACGATCACTGCCGCGACGGTGCTGGGGTCGTGCAAGGTTAGAATTTCTTCCAGTGCGTCGGCGTATTGGGTGCCGCCTTCGGGCTGTCCGTGTGAGAATTTCATCGTCTCGTCATAGGGCAGCGGCATATGGTCCACACCCGGCAACATGGCCCCGAAAAACTTGCGGTTATTGACCATGCCGCCAACACTAATACCGCCGAAGCCAACACCGTGGTAACCGCCAACCCGCCCTATAAGGCGGACCCGCTCGCCTTCGCCGCGCAGCCGGTGGTAGGCCAGCGCAATTTTAAGCGCGGTTTCCACCGATTCCGAGCCGCTATTGGTATAAAATATATGGTTCAGATCACCAGGCATGCGCGCAGCAAGCGTATTGGCAAGCTCGAAGGCCGCAGGGTGACCGTAACCAAACGGTGTCGCGTAATCCAGCTCGCCAGCTTGCGCGCGTATAGCCTCAACTATTTTGGGCTGATTATGGCCCAGTGCGCAGCACCACAGGCCGGACGACCCGTCAAACACCTGCCTGCCGTCGCTGGTGGTATAATAAAGCCCATCAGCACCCACCAGCAACTTGGGATTAGCCTTGAACCCCTTGTTGGGGGTAAAGGGCATCCAGTAGGCCCCCAGGTCATCGTTGATGCGTTCATTATCATGTGCCATAGCACACCTCGTTCGCTTGATATAAAAGAATAACACCGATCAACCATAAAGCTGACCGGTGTCAATATAAAATGAACTAAATGCAGTCAGACCCTAGTTGCCGAAGCGGTAACTGAGCCGTGCGCCGAATGTTCTCGGTCTGCTAACACCAAACGCATGATGCGGCTGAATATCACCGCCCTCGTTAGTTGCATCAAAATAAACCGCGTCAAACAGATTTTCCACGTAAGCCACAACCGACCAACCTGCCTCATCCTCGTAGCCAATTCGCACGGCAACATCGGTCCAGCCATCATTGCGTGCCACCAAAATATTCTCGATACCGCCGAACGAGCCAGTTTGAGTACGAAAATCAACCGATGCCGTCAGTTCGCCGCTATCACCCATCGGGACATGATAGCTGGCAACACCGGACAAACTCCATTTAGGGATATCCCCCAATCGGTTGCCATCACTGTCCTCAGCGATTTGTTCCGCGCCGCTAATTTCATTGTCATTATAGGAACCAGCCAGATAGAGGTCGATATTTTCCGACACAATAGCCTGCACCGTGGCTTCAAAACCAAAAGCTTCCACCGAGCCGATATTTTCTACCCGGCTGCCATTGTCGAAGAAGTTCAGTTGCAAGTCAGTATATTCATAATAATAGCTGGCCAGATCAACCCGCAACCGGCTGTTCAACAGGTCGGCTTTGGCACCAATTTCATAGGACCAGACGGTTTCGGGGTCAAACTGGTTTGGCGTGGCTCCCGGCAGCACAACCAAATCATCATCTATACCGTCAGGGCCAGGCACTACGGCAAAACTACCGAAGCCACCGGCTTTGTATCCCTTGGTAACGCTGGCGTATATTGTCCACTCCTCGCTGGCGCTGTAACGCGCGACAAAGCGCGGAGTTATATCATCCCAGCTTTGGCTGCCTTGCACAAAACCATCTGTGGTAACACCGAAAATATAAAACGGCCCCAACTCGCTGTCTACGGGCAGGATATTGATCTCAAAATCTTTTACATCTTTGGTGTAGCGAAGGCCGAGACCAAGCTCCAACCGGTCGGTAAGCGCATAATTAAGGTCAAGATATGCTCCCCAGCCTTTGTAATCGCCCCGTACCCGGTTGCTTTCGGTCAGTTCATTACCGCTGGCGGTAAACTCGGGATAACCATAGTAAGCAAACAAATCGGCGCAGGTATAATAATAATAGGCACCGCAAATGGTTTCTTCGCCGATACGCTGCGAGAACAGTGCATCGATATCTTCTTCATAATAAGATACACCGGCATACCAGCTAAGTGGGCCTTCAGTTTCGCCGACAAGGCGTAATTCCTGTTCAAAATAATAACCGTCCTGATCCTGTGCATAATCATTGATCACAATCGGCAAACCGTCAAAATCCTCAGCATAATCATAATCATGATCTTTAAAACCGGTCAGCGATGTAAGTGTCGCAAAACCCAAATCAAAATTAAGTTCCGCATTGACGGTCAAAATCTGGCCATTGTCAAAATTGCCCAGTCCGTTGTCGCTATCGACATCGCGGTCATTACCCCGTAGTTGAACACCCGGTACATTGTCTTCCAACAAAGGGAAAATTTCGTCGTCTTCGATGGCGCGGTATATGGAACCGGACTGTTTCCTGTCTTCATATTCAACCAAAAGCCATCCGTTGAAGCTGTCGCCTTCATACGCGATGCTGCCTCTAAACGCTGATTTATCATGTGCTACCAGCCGATCATCGTTGGGGCGTGCCAGATTATCAACATAACCATTTTCTTCGCTATGATATCCAGCCAACCGAACTGCAATTTTCTCGGTCAACGCTAAATTCATCATGCCTTCGAATTCAAGAATGCCGCGCTCGCCGAACCCGACTTCCGCGTAAGCTTCATCGACGCCAATTTTCGGTTTTGCTGTAAAAACGCTTATCGCGCCGCCAATGGCGTTGCGACCAAAAAGAAAGCCCTGAGGACCGCGCAGAACCTCTGCCCGTTCCATATCAAACAGCGACGACACCACCGCGCCGTTGCGGCCCTGATACAAACCATTTTTAAAGAACCCTATCGACGGGTCGCCGCCTACACCAAAATCATTTGTTAAAATGCCGCGAATATTGATCAGATCGATAAAGCTGTCTTTGCTATCGCCAGCAACCCCGGGGGCAAATTTGATCAGATCCTTAACATCGTCGAGGTTGGTTCGCTTGGTAAAGGCTGCATCAAAGGCTGATATGGCGATCGGTACATCTCGGACCGATTGTGCCCGTTTTTGCGCGGTAACAATAACCTCTTCAATCACCCGATCTTCCGACTGCGCCGCTGCAGGAGCCGAAGCCGCCATGATAGCAGCAACAGACACTCCAACCTTCAGCGCTGTGCGCGCAGGGAATGATTTATAGTTTTCGTTTTCAGCGACGTTTGTATGCATGTGTTCCTCCGATCATGCTGCCAATCTTGATCATGGGTAATCTCGGTCAGCCCACGCTACCCTTTAACTCAACGCGTCATTCAGGTACATTTAGTGCCTGCGAATTACATCATAAAATTTCAGTAAAGGCATTATATAGATACCCACGGGTAAACCCGTGGTCCTATGGCTTACGCCTGCTGGCGCTCCAATACAACTCCGCTTATAAATTATGGCGGAGTTGTCCTTCATCCTGCTGTCCTTGATGTTCGACATAGCGGCTTATGGTCTCTTCATCCAAGCCGACACTGCTCACAAAATAGCCGGGTGACCATACAATGTTTTCTTCCCAATACACCTTTGCCAGCCACGGGAAGAACTTACGCATTCGGGAGGCCAATTGGCTTTTGAGGCGACCCATCACATTCGCAATACTGTACTTGGGCGGGATCGTTATCAGCATGTGCAGATGATCATGATCAAAGCCAATGGCCTCAATGGTCACCCCCGGCATTGCGCGAAGCAGTCCCGGCACTGTCTTGCGAATATACGAACAGACACCAGGCTTCAGGATCTTTCGGCGATATTTGCAGACCCAAACAACATGGTATTGAAGACTGTACATACTGTGCGCTGTTTTGATGACTTCCATCTCTGCACAATATCGCCTCAAGGCTCATTCATCCACGGCTAAAGCCGTGGTGTTCTGTCTGCGACCGCATAAATAAGGCGCGGTGCACTGCCGTAAAAAGCAAAAGCACCGCGCCTATTCCGAGCGAAACCCCCAGGTGAGGCCCGGTATCAGATTTGGATAGATGGCAGCAACCTAGTGCGCCAAATGACTGGTATCACCTCCCCAAGCTAACCAGCACAATTCCAATCCAACTGATGGAGTGACATCGAACTGGATTCGTCGCGCGCTGTCAAGTTTCCTTCAAAAAAACTTTACATTCGAGTGTTAGGCAACCTAGGACTGTGACTTTTTTGCTGCGAATATACTGTTCCGCCCCAGTTTTTCAACGACAGTTGAATGCTGACTGAGGGCTTGAGACAAGCAACTGAGTCTCACTCAACAAACAATCAGCCGATGGGTTCGCCCTGATATTCTGAAACGCGGCAATATTGATCAGCACTGATGCGTTTTATGCGCGTACACAGGGCATCCGCTTCCTGCTCACTAATCAG
>JAJFIT010000134.1 GCA_021774775.1 Alphaproteobacteria bacterium
TTCCCCCAAATGAAAAGGCCGGGAACATCCCAGCCTTTTTTGAGCTCAATATCAAGTTTTTGCTGGCGGTTAGCACAGGGCTGCCCTTCATAGCGCGTTATCCCTCAGATATACGGGCAGATCAGTCGCTGGCGGCGTTACACCGGCCTGATAAAGCATGTCGCCCACGAAGCCTCGGTGATAATTTCCATGGTTGACGATATGCATGAAGATGTCGGCCCGGCTCATGGCGCCTTTTGGGTCGCCTGGCTCCGCGCCAACGAATTCAAATTCGATGACTTCAGCCAGAGCTGCCTCTGAGAGGCCTTCTGCGCACTTGATCCACCAATCGTCCATTGTTTGCTGCGCAGCCCAAAGGGCATCGAGCGCGGGCGGTTTGACCGTATTACGGGCGCTATAGCCGTGATCGCGGCCATCCATATGCGCGCGAAAAATATCATCCACCACATAAACGTGGTTCAACGTATGTACCATATTGCCAAAACGCGTGGTGCGCGGCTTCAGGGCCTCATCTTCCGGCAAGCCCATCACGGTTTTAAACGTGATCTTGTTTGCCCAACATTTGAACCGCATCATACGGATGGTTGATTCAACGAGTGCCATTTACTTTTCATCCAAATCAAGCTCGACGGACTTTGTTCTATATCTCAACTCAAAAGGTCGCTGCCGCGTGCGTTCAGGTATCCATTTTCTTCCAGATAGCTGATGATCACATCGGCGCACTGGTCGGCACTTAGCTTGTCAGTGCTCACATGAATATCGGCGCGCTCTGGTGGCTCGTAGGGGCTGTCATACCCGGTGAAGTTTTTGATCTCACCTGCCAGTGCTTTCTTGTACAGGCCCTTGGGGTCGCGCGCGGCGCACACCTCAAACGGGGTGTCCACATAAACCTCGACAAATTCACCGTCTTCCATCAGGTCGTGCACCATGCGGCGCTCGGCCCGGAAGGGGCTGATGAAACTGGTCATCACCATCAGGCCGCTGTCGACCATCAGTTTGGCAACCTCGCCCACGCGGCGAATGTTTTCCACTCGGTCAGCGTCGGTGAAGCCAAGGTCCTGGTTCAGGCCGTGGCGTACATTGTCACCGTCCAGAATATAGGTGTGGCGACCGCGCGCAAACAGGCGTTTTTCAACGATATTGGCGATGGTGGACTTGCCTGAACCCGACAGGCCGGTGAACCACAACATGGCCGGGCGCTGCAATTTCATTTCAGCCCGGGCGGCTTTGTCCACGTCCAGCGCCTGCCAATGAATGTTGGAGGCGCGCCTTAGGGCAAAGTCTATCATACCGACACCAACAGTGGTGTTGGAAATGCGGTCAATGATGATGAAAGCGCCGGTATCGCGGTTATCGGCGTAGGCATCGAAGGCGATGCGGCTATCGAGGCCGATGTTACAAATGCCAATTTCATTCAGCACCAGGTTTTTCGCCGCCGTATGTTCCATGGTGTTCACATTCACCTTGTGCTTCAGGTCCGTGACCAATCCGGGGATGGTTTTACCCGCGGTTTTAAACAGATAAGGCCGGCCCGGCAGCATGGGCTCGTCGTGCATCCAGATAATTTTGGCCTCAAACTGGTCAGCTACTTCTGGCGGATTGTCTTTGCCTGCGATGATGTCACCGCGGGAGATGTCAATCTCGTCGGCCAGCGTCAGCGTAATCGCCTCGCCAGCCACAGCCTCGTCCAGGTCGCCGTCATAGGTCACGATGGATTTAACTGTGCTTTCCTGCGCGGACGGCAGCGCCTTTACCCGGTCGCCCACCTTAATGGTGCCTGCTGCCACCGTGCCCGAGAAACCCCGAAAGTCCAGATTGGGGCGGTTCACCCATTGCACCGGCAGCCTAAAGTCTGCGGCTTGGCGCGCATCACCCACTTGTACATTTTCAAGATAATTCAGCAGCGACGGGCCGCTGTACCACGGCGTGTTCGCGGATGCTTCAAGGATATTGTCGCCTTTCAGGGCAGACAGGGGTATCGAGGTAATCTCGGTAAAGCCAAAGTCTTTGGCAAATTCGCGGTACTCGGCCTCAACGTCAGTGACGACCTGCTGATCATAATCAACCAAATCCATTTTATTGACCGCCAGCACGATGCGCTTGATACCCAAGAGCGAGCAAATAAAACTGTGGCGGCGGGTTTGCGTCAGCATGCCCTTGCGCGCATCAATCAACATGATCGCCACATCTGCGGTGGAAGCCCCGGTTGCCATGTTGCGGGTATATTGCTCGTGGCCGGGTGTGTCCGCGACAATGAACTTGCGCTTGTCTGTGGAGAAGAAGCGGTAGGCCACATCAATGGTGATGCCCTGCTCTCGCTCGGCGGCCAAACCGTCAACCAACAGTGCAAAATCAATTTCCTGACCCTGCGTACCAAGGCGCTTGCTGTCTGCTTCCAGTGCATTCAGCTGGTCTTCAAATATCAGCTTGCTGTCATACAGCAGCCGCCCAATAAGGGTGGACTTGCCGTCATCAACACTGCCGCAGGTGATGAAGCGCAGCATGGATTTCTCTTCCTGAGCCTTCAGGTAAGCTGAAATATCTTCTGCTATTAGGTCTGATTGGTGGGACACCTAAAAATACCCCTCTTGCTTTTTCTTTTCCATCGAAGCGGCGGCATCGTGGTCGATCACCCGGCCTTGTCGCTCACTTGATGTGGTCAACAGCATTTCCTGAATGACATCCTCAAGGGTGTCGGCTTCGCTTTCCACTGCGCCGGTCAGCGGATAGCAGCCCAGCGTGCGGAAGCGCACAGACTTTATCATGGGTTCTTCGCCGGGCTCCAGCGGCATGCGCTCATCGTCGACCATAAACAGTTGGCCGTCACGCTCCACCACCGGACGTTTTTTCGACAGATACAATCCGGGGATCGGAATATCCTCAAGATGGATATATTGCCAGATGTCCAGCTCGGTCCAGTTGGAGATCGGGAATACGCGGATGCTCTCGCCCTTGTTTTTGCGGGTGTTATACAGGCTCCAAAGCTCGGGGCGCTGGTTCTTGGGGTCCCACCTATGCTGGGCCGAGCGGAACGAGAAGATGCGCTCCTTGGCGCGGGATTTTTCTTCGTCGCGGCGCGCGCCACCGAAGGCTGCGTCAAAACCATGCTTGTCCAACGCCTGCTTCAGGCCCTGGGTTTTCATCACATCGGTATGAACCTGGCTGCCGTGACTGAAAGGGCCAATGCCGTCTTTCACGCCTTGCTCGTTGACATGCACGATCAAATCCAGGCCCAGGTTTTTGGTGTGGTTATCGCGAAACTCAATCATCTCACGGAACTTCCAGGTGGTGTCCACATGCATAACCGGAAACGGCGGGTTCGACGGATAAAATGCCTTGATGGCCAGATGCAGCATCACCGCGCTGTCCTTGCCAACAGAATAGAGCATAACCGGGTTTTCCGCTTCGGCGGCAACCTCGCGCATAATCTGTATGCTTTCGGCCTCAAGCCGCTTCAGGTGGGTCAGCATTTTCGTCATGGAGCATTAAATCCGTTTTATCGATTATCGTGCCCTTGCATACTGCATCAGAAAAAGCACCCGAACTGGTTATTTTTTAGAGATGGGAGCGATCTAGCGCAAGTGAAAGCCAAAAGTGAAATAATTTTTTCTAAAAGAAAGGAAAGTCATTCTATTTTAGAAAAATTTACCACTCAAATGCCGGATTTGGAATGTGCCAATCGTCACCATACCGCGCCTTACAAACAGCTTCCGGGTCGGCGGGCGCATCAAAAACTTCGCCTTTGAACTCTACTTCCCCGATAGGCAGGAAAATATCCGCGCGCTCGGGCACAATCTTAAGCGCTGTATGCGGCCAGTAAACTGTGTCGCCAACATGCCCCAGAACGAATATATCGTAGGTAACAGGGCCGCGGTGGCAATGAATGAGCGGCGAGTGCCGCGCCCCCCGGTTTGCCGTCACACCGTTGTCATTCAACAATTCAATAAATTTATCGCATTCTTCATTGATTTCGTCCGGCCCAGCACCTGTCATGATCACAGCCAAATCAACATCATCGTCATGGGGGATAAAGTCTTTTTCCCGAATAGCACCCAAAAGCGTGCCGTACATGAACAACGGCTTGTGGCCCAGCGCCCGAACCTTGTCCCGCATCTCCACCAGATGGCCCATGACGGTTTTTTCGTCGCGGTACCCTATAGGCACACGCAGCCCGTGTTTACCCAAGCGCAGGGGCGCTGCGTGTTTGGTTAGTGGCCATATCTCGTCCGCGCCCCTAAACACCGCTGAATTCAAATGCTCGCGGTGTCTAACCAAACGGGCAAGTGGCCCCATCAACCGCTTGCGGCGATATTGAGCAAACAGTTTACTGATCAATTGCGCTTGGTCCGGGGTCCAGTCGCCGCGAACAAGATAATTAACCAATGTCAAAGCCGCGCATGTTTGACGGTATGTAGAGCCATGATCATAGACAATGCGCCATCGCTGTTTGTCGTTCTCACGCACAGCAACTTCCAGGAACAGGGTATTGGCGGCATGCTGCTGGTTAACATTCCATATGCGAAGTTTGCTTATGGACAGTTGTTGGCCGATATCCACGCGCCGCGACTGAATATTGGTATATAAATCCACAGAAAACGAGTCGTTATGGTGAAATCCGGGATAGTTGTAGCGGAATTTCAAGTCTGCCTTATCAAAAGTTTTCACCGGCTGGTCAGCCTCGCCCGAATAAACTTCAAGCCCACCAAAGCCAACCGGGGTTTCTCCAAACGTCCGCAGCCTTATGTGGCGCGCATCAACACCTGAAAGATCGATCTCCAATCCTTCGTCCCGGGTAGTTCCAAAGTCTTTTGCACCGCCCAGCGCCAGCGACAAAGCTGCCAAAATTTTTCCAGCCGCACCAGATCGATCTTTACTGGAAACCGACGGGCATTTACCTGTGTCAACAGATTGCTCCATCCACCCGGCGATATCTGACAAAGCATCGAGTATCAGGGCATCATATTTTACCAACAAATCCCCGTTCAACTCCCTGCGGCGGGCTTCCAGCGCATTTGCCGCAACGCCAATAGCACTTAGAGTTTTTGGCTGGTGCAGTTCGGCACTTTCGGGATAATAAAGAACCGTCTCTTCGCCGTCTTGCGCCATACCAATGATACGAAGATGCTGTTCGTGAATAATCGACCAGTCACTACGCCGGTATAAATAAACCCGCTCCACCCGCACATTTTCAGGAAATCTCGCCTGCCACCAGGGATTCACCTCTTTTTCACTGTGTATATTGTTGCTAAAAACTGCCCCTTCGATTGCAGAAGCCGGGCTTGACGATGCCGCGTGTTGAGAGCTCATCTCAAACTCCGCCAAGTCTGACACGTCAACCAACGCATCGTCGCCGTCAACAGTGCCCACAAAAATAATTTTCGAGAAACACAACGATACAGGTTTGTCGAGACCCACGGTAACGCGAAAGCATCTAAACGACCCTTTTACAGGGATATCAGTCGGGAAAAAGCACTCGCCGGGCGAGGCAATATACCCCGGAAAGACACTTGCCAAGTCTTTTGGGGAAGCGCCGGACGCAAATTTCCTGCCGGTTTCAATAAAGTCGGAAAATAAAAAGTGCCCGGATTCTTTCGACATACAAACAATCTAACTATTAAATCACTATCATAGCACCTGACTGCCAAAGGGGCGCGGTCGTGCTTTACAAATTTATTTCGAGCGTATATTGCATGCCCCACAAACCCTGTAAATTCATTAGTGAAAAAGAAAAGCATGAAAAAAATAATCACATTTGGCACATATGACCTTCTGCATATTGGCCACGTCCGAATTCTACAGCGGGCGGCGGAGCTCGGCGACCGACTAATTGTGGGCGTTTCATGCAGTGAATTGAATCGTTCCAAAAAAGGCCGGGCACCAGTTTACACCACGGAGGACCGCATGGCGATCCTGAGTGCACTTTCGTGTGTTGATGAAGTGTTCGTTGAAAGATCGCTTGAGGCCAAAGGAGATTACATCAAACAATACGGCGCTGATGTATTGGTCATGGGAGACGATTGGGAAGGGCGTTTTGATGAATTCAAATCTATCTGTTCGGTAGTGTATCTACCTCGGACAACCGGCATTTCCACATCCAAACTAATCGCAGACATTTCCGACATTAATCCAACGAAGGAAAGCCACTTGATTGACTAGGTTTGTATGAAAGCAATACCTTCGTACAACCTTATTGCAGATGTAATCCAATTTTATCAATCATTGCCCGCTTGAAACCCGTCACCGCTGGCAAAATGCCCTGGGCCCGTTCATAGGCAGACCAATAATCCAAAGCATTCACTGCCTCAGGCAACGGCACTGACAAAAAGTTGGCAATCTCTCCAAGGTTTTTTTCCTGATTTTCTACATAGTTTTCCAGCGTAAACTGGTGGCATTGCAGCCCTGATGCGACAATCTGATTGAGCATGTCTTCATCTTTGCGCACGTCTGAAAAACGCTGCAGGCAGCCATCAACATCCTTAAACTGAAACGGCGTTCCCAACTTTTTTTTAGGTCGGTTAGTCCATACTGACCTTTCAGACGTTCGGCCAAGCAATTGAGCCGAAACAACCTCCATAATTTTATCTTCACGTCGAACAACAATAACTTTGGCTTCCATTTTCTTCAGATACTGAAGGAATCTGCGAAGCGAGAAGCTCGTATTTTCAAAAATACTCCTCAAAACATCTGTTTGCAAAAGAACCGGCAACGTATCTTCCGCACCAAACCTCTGCAGCGCACCGTCAAAAAAGCGAACGGCCTGAAAATTTTTATGATGTTTGAGCCACAAGGCAAACGGCCTTCCCAAATATTCATGACAATAGGGCATGTCGTTCCCGGCCATGCTATGGGCAACAAACTCGGCATCTGAATAGGGAGGCGACAGCATAATGACAGGGGAAGAACATCGCTGCGCACTCGGCTCCTGGAAAGGAACCAGTTGCGGCACACGGCTTACATCCGCACAGGCATAGCCGTAAGTTCCGGAGGTAACAACAATTTCGGGATATTTTCGCTGCAAGCTGCGAACCAGTTGCAGCTCGTTTGACTGGCAAAATACGAGAATTTTCCTGATGTCGGCCGTTATGGCGCTGGCATAGTCATCAACTGTCGCGGTCTTGCAAGCGAGAGGTTTTTTGCGCGCCTGCCAAATACGTTCCAGGAAAAAGTCATCTGCAATCAGCAGGTGCTTGTCGTTATAAAGATATAGAAAATGTACCCAGGTCCAATGGCCAATCTGCTTCATAAACAGGTCTAGTTCGGGACCTTTTTTCAACATGCATAAAAACCCACAAATTATCGATCTGGACTTCTTCCTCGCCTCTATGCCTTCCTGCCGTCTTCATGTCAACAAGCACCGGATTTCGATCTAACTTGAATTAACCGGCACAAGAATTCTTCAATTTTGTTACCCCCGAAGTCTTCCCCATGATTTGCTGATTAAAATATTTACATTCGGTGGGCAGCTGAAATTCGGTGTGGTAGTATTTTGCGGTAAAAATGTGCATGCTGTTCTCGGTCCTTGTTCAACCTTCAGGCGTCTTGCTAAAAAAGAACCATTTCATTTTTTTAAAGTCCCAAAATTAACGATGTAGTCGCAAAAAATGCTAAAGTCTCTCTGGCCCTTTAAAACGCATACGCCTGCCACCAAGAAAATTTTCGTTCACGCGGGGACACATAAAACCGGCACCAGTTTTTTCCAGCATTTTGCATACAGTAATAGGAACCAATTGCGGCAGGCCGGCATTTTATATCCATCCACGGGATTAGGCATCAAAACCAACCACAACCGTTATGCTCACAGAGTTCTGGGTATAGATATCGCAGCGGGAAAACAAAACCGGTTCCCTTCAATTGTAGAGGAATTAAACAAGGACACGTCGCTGGATACGGCACTGGTTAGCTACGAAGGGTTTTGCCATCCTGAAACTATCAGAAATATATATGACGTAAGACGCGATTTTGATTCAGTAGATTTGCATGTGATCCTTGTTTTCCGTCCTCATATTGATTTCGCGATCTCGCTGTACCGGGAACTTTGTCAACAGGTGTCTTTTCGAGGAAGTCTATACAATTTGCTGCATCCACAGTCCCCCCGATCGCATTACTGGGGTCAATGCCTCGAATATCGAACAATATTGGAAAACTGGCGGCGCATTGTCGGTAAAAACAATATTCACGCTCTAGCGTTCGGGAAAATCCGTCACGACATTTCCGGGAGTTTAATGTCTGTCGTCGGGCACAATGACCCAATAGAGCTTCCTGACAATCTTACCCGCAATCATACTTTATCCGCCCCTTTTGCCGCACTGATGAGATTGGTCAACAGGCAAGAGTTATCCTCCAAAACCCGGCATAAAATTGCGAGCGAAGTAGCCGCAGTGGACATGAAATTTCCTGAGTTTTCGCGGTATTGCGAAATTTCCCAAGATTGGGCTCATGAATTGGAGCATCAATTTGCAAGAGATCGAAGGGCCTTGAAAACATATGGGTTAGAACCAACAGAAGACCTGATGATTGGTCAAAACTGGCGCTGGGGAACAGATACAAATTTGGCACCGGCAATTGCTGATGCGCACCAGGCGATGACCGAACATTTGAAAAATATCGACGATAAAACACTGTTGAAGGTGGCAACAACTGCTGCAAAAGAGCTGAGCTAGCCGCACCTAAAGTCGCAATTACTGTCCTAACGCCTCAGTCAAAGAACCTACCCTAGTCAGTCAAACCAAGATCAGCTTGATGCCGAGATCGCGAGGCAGATGTATTGCGACCAAGAATATAACAATATTCAGCGCTCGGATTGAGATCAATATTAACGCTATCGAAAAGTAACTGCTCATCCAGTGTTTCAGTTTTTGTTGTTGCACGAACACTTCTTAGCTCAGGATTATTCTTGATGAATTCAACTAACCCTTTCATCTCTCTCACATGAGTGACGTATCGATCTGACCATTTAATTTCAACAGCCCAAACTGGCTTGAAGCTACTGGCCAGACAAACGATATCAACCTCATAATCTTGCTGACCCTTTTTCCACCGCGCATAATAAAGGTCATCAATAATCGGGCTATGGAACCATTGACTAAAGATTGCTGTTTCAACCACCGCTCCCATCGCTTCATGATCAGAATCAATCGGCCCAAACAGAGCGGCGCGCATTGAAGGGTTTGTCAGATAAACTTTGAAATTAACCATACGCTTGAAGGTTTTACCATTTTGGTCAACTCGTTTCACAATCATGATCAAAAAAGCGGCTTGAAGATACTCCAAGTATTTCTTGATAGTGTTTTTTGCGACACCGCTACTCTGCGAAAGCTTGTCATAACTAATCTCTTGCCCAGTATGATATGCTAGCACGGTGAAAAGTCTATTCAGTTCCTGTACGTCTTGAATGCCGTATAGTGTTGGTAAATCACGCAGCAACACTTTATCAATGATGTCTCTACCTAAGTATCGTTGGACATTTTTCTGAATTTCCGGGTTTAAAACCGCTTCTGGGTAACCGCCAAAATTCAGATATAGCTGAAATTCCGCATTTAAAGCCTCAATGTCATTCGTATAAGGTTGCGCCTTGTCATTTTTCGTACCTTCTGCATCACTAACGTCCGCTACGACCATGAGGTCTGCCTTACCTCTGAAATCAATAAATTCTGCGAAAGTAAGAGGCGGCAAGATAAAATCTGTGAAACGCCCTGCTCCAGATTCCTGACTTTTCAATTTCAGTGCAGCAGCCGCGGAGCCAGACGCAATAAACCGCGTATTCGGATACCTATCTGTTAACACTTTAAGGCTTACTTCCCAGTCCTTCAGATATTGTATCTCATCAAAAATGATAACTCGTCGCGCATTCTTATCAATGCCCGTATCCTGTTCATAAAGGTCAATAATTTGATCGAGTCTCAAACCGCTATATACAGGCGTATCAACCGACGCAAAAAGGATTGCTTTGGGATCAAAGGCATTTATCAACAAATCACGTATGAACTGTTGCAACATTACTGTTTTGCCGACACGGCGCGGCCCCATAAGAATGACACTACGGCGCACATCCCAGTTCAGTGCCAATTCTTCAAATGTATCAAAATAAAACCGGCGCAGCTTGTGCACTTCAGGCGTAGCCTCTAGCCCCCCTTCCCACCACGGATTATCAAAGGCAAGACTGCGCGTGACTTCATTAGAAGATATAGTTAGCATTTTAATTCCAAATAAGCTCAATTGACTGATCTTATTTGGAATATATCATTTTTCTTATACAATGCAAATACTTAGTCAAATAATTAATAATGAATAACATAAATTACCTTCTCAGGACCTCAGCCAGATAAACCGCTTTTCTACCCCAGCGCCTAACCGCCCCGAGCGGGCCACGCTTGGCCATTGATCTGGGCCCGGACGACCCTGATATCTGTTCGATCAGCTCTTCAGGGCCGCAACTTTTCCCCTCTGGCCACGCCACATACCGGGCATAAACGCACAGCACGCCGTAGACCAGCGCTTCAACTGACAGTGTCGCTGTGCGGCGGTTGATTGGCATTCGGTCTGTGGTCAGGCCCCATCCGGCGTAGAACGGTTGGCCGTAGGTGGTAACAGCCACACCGCGCATCAGGGCTTCAAAACCTGTCAAGCTGGTCATGGTGTGCACACCGTCAACTGCATCCAGACAGTCAATAATGTCAGCATCGACCACCGTTTCATCTGCGCAGTGCGCCAATACATCAGCCGGAACTGATCCTTGCCGGTTCCCGGACACAACATCCGGGTGCGGTTTATAAATGATATAAGCGTCCGGTTCGGCGGCGCGCACCGCCGCCAACAAATCTGTATTTTTACTCACTGTCGGCGAACCAAATTGCAGGCTGGCGTCGCCTTCAACCTGACCTGGCACCAATAACACTGGCTTGCCAGCTGATCGGTCGCGGAAATTCAGGCCCCCTTGAGTGCCAACATTATATTTGGACACCCGAGACGCCAGCACCTGTTGTTTCAGCTGCGCGCCCCGGGCCAGATCCCGTTCGTCAAAGTCGTGGCCGTTCAGAAAGCGCTCCAGGTCACTATCAGTCCCACCGTCATAATATATGCCGCCCTTGTCCATCACCAACGATGAGGGACGCCTGAGGTCAGAGCCAAGCCCGACCGAGCGCAGGAAACCGTCTTCCATCCGCCACACAGGCACCCCGGCAGGCAGGCGGGCGGCTTCTTGGTCGTGCGACCTGCCCCAAACCACCAAAATATCGCCGGGCTGATAGTCAAAACCTTCCAGTGCCGTTGGCTTTACAAACACAGTTTTTTCGAACTTGGGGCCAAAAAATTCGGGCAAAAACCCCCGTTTCCACAAAGAAAACCCGGCGGCGATTACCCGCTTACCGCTTGGTCGGCGCATCTGGCGTTCTGCCACTAATATATCGAGGACATTCTCCAGCGAGCTTCGCTGTCTGGTATATGGGTTTATGTAGCGCGTATAAACAAGGAAGGCCGCCGCAAATAGCTCCTCCATA
>JAJFIT010000135.1 GCA_021774775.1 Alphaproteobacteria bacterium
CGGGCCAAACGCGCAGGAACACAAGGTTACCGAAGGCTGCTACATTTTTGTGGCGGTAGACGGAGACGGCAAACCCCGGCCGATTTTGAGTTGACTTGACGCTGGAGCCAAACCTCCAAAGCCACCAATGGTTCAGTCAGGTTTTTCAGGTTTATCGGGTGTTTTTGGGGCGGTAGGTTTAGCATCGGCACCTTGCCCTACTTCAATGCCTTTTCGGTCAAGCTCTGCGGTACAATACTTTCCGGTTTTGTCAAGAAACTGACGCATTTCTGGCGTGACCAAATTGCGAGTTAATTGAGCCCTCAAGTCTATATATTCCACAAAGCTCAGTTGCTTTTTAAACTCGCTGACTGTGCAATCACACAGTGGCTTACAGGTTTGCTCGCCAAAACCGGGCACACAGCCACTCATACAGCGCTGGTGGTCAATGGCCAAATAGTCTTCCGGAACAGTATTTTGCTGCGCATGTGCATAATTCCCGGCGTGAGGAAAAAAACTGAGCACAAGAACCATCACGGCGGTAAATCTGGTATTAATGGCGAATGAAAATTTCACGGTAACTCCCCGGTCACAATTATTTGTTAGTTTGCCCCTCGACAAGCGCCAAACGCAACCACATATTCAAATGCGTAATCGCTTTCCCGTCTATGAGCCAGCGGGAAGCATAACGCAGCGTCACTATGGCGCGAAATCAATATGCCGTAAAATTAATATGATTGGCAATTAAGGAAAAATCATGGCTGTCGCAACTTTTGGTGCCGGGTGTTTTTGGGGCGTGGAAGAAATGTTTCGAACCCTTGATGGGGTTTCAGGCACCAGCGTCGGCTATATGGGCGGCAAAAGCAATAACCCCACCTACCAGGAGGTTTGCACCGACACCAGCGGCCACGCTGAAGTTGTGCAGGTGACTTACGATCCTGCCGAAATTGCTTACGACAAACTGGTGACTTTATTTTTTGAAAATCACAATCCGACCCAGCTTAATCGTCAAGGCCCTGACTTTGGTAGCCAGTATCGTTCGGTGATATTTTACAGCGATGAAAACCAGCGGGAGGCTGCCACACGCCTGAAAAATGAATTGGCAGCATCGGGTAAGTTTACCAAAAATATTGTGACAGCAATTGAGCCTGCAGCAGACTATTGGCCCGCCGAGGAATATCACCAACAATATTTGTTGAAGCGCGGCATGACGAGCTGCCACATATAATCAGTTTATTTATTTAGGTGCGCCCACAAAGGCGTGCACCGTTATGCCGCTTGTTTTTTGCCGTTGCAGTTCTGGCAAATGCCGTGCAGTTCCAGGGTTTGGCCTTTGATGTGGAAAGACTGAGCGGCCGCCGCGCTGGAAACCGCTTTGCCCAGAGCGTCTGATGATACTTCTTCAACTATGCCGCAGACATCGCAGATAAGGAACTGGCTCACATGGTCACTGCCAGGATGCGGACAGCCAATATAAGCGTTGAGCGATTCAATTTTATGAACAAGCCCCTCTTCCATCAGGAAGTCGAGGGCGCGGTATACGGTGGGGGGCTTTGCAGATCCGCCTTGTGTGGCAAGCTGGTCAAGAAGATCATAGGCTTTTACGGCCTTGTGGCCCTGCCAGATCATGGTCAGAATACGCCGCCTTAAATCGGTGAAGCGAGAGCCTCGTTCGGCGCAAATTTTTTCCGCTTCTTCAACAGCGTTTTCGATACAAACTTCGTGATTATGTGAATGTGCCACGACAATTCCCCTGCGTTTTCGGCATCATATACCGAAGCGCAGGGGGTTGCTAGTGTCTACAGCCAATTGACGATGAGAATGATCGCCTGCCCACTGTTTCAACCAGTTGAGCACGTCATAAGTTCAACCATAAGTCCGGCTGATTATTGCAAATGTACCGGTCCATTCACCATGGCAATTGGGCCATTTGTAAAATGCTGTTGATTGAAGCCTTCTAACAAATTAATGGCATCGTTGTTATGCAAATATTTGACCGATTTTGGATCTGCAGCATCGCCGATAGTTTCGACAATTTTCACCAGCGAATCTAAATTTTCAGGGTGCTCGGCGGCAAAATCCAGAAACTGAAAGCATGTGTCTGGATCATATGCCTTATTGGAAACAACCGTATTTGCACCTAGCGGAATAGCAAAGTATTTTTCGGACATGCGCTTCAAGCGCTTGGTGACTTTAAGCATACGTGCATTCACTGTCACATGAACTGGTGCACCTTTTCCAACCTTTTCACCATGAGTTTTGCCATAGGTTGTTATCGGACCAAGGTATTTCATGTCCCAAGGGAGTTTACTCAGGCGTGGAAGTGTATTGGCTTCAAGAAAACCCGACAAACCGCTTATCCCTTTAGAAACCGCATACTCTAGGATACCAAAGAAAAGTTCGTAAAAAACAGGTATACCCGCAGAACTGCGAAAACTTTTATCGGAGATAAAATAGCGTGACCATTCCCATTCACAAGCGTTTTCAGGCGCAGCGGAAAAAGTACACCAATCCTTAAAAATAGTCTGCAATTGTGTTTTGGCTGTCGTAGGCACCAGGCGCATACCACCAAGGATTGTGCCCTTTCGATCAAGCTTTAGAAAGTAAGTGGCATCGTCAGTGTCAAACTGGTCAATGTCAAGTCCACTCTCCCTTTCAAGCTTTTTCCAGCCTTTCTCTTCTACAAATATTTTATGCCGCAGAGCAAACATTTGCTCCAAAACATCTTCGTACAAATGACGGTTAGTTGAGTTGATGACGTGAATCATAGCTGCTTCTCCTTTGCAAAGTACTCAAGAATGAGTGTATTGCTTTGTTGAAGAAGTTGCTACTGTCTAACCAGACACCTTATACAACCGTTAGTTTTAAATAAGATAGTGATGCCGAAGCAGTGAGACCAGCATCTCTTTTCTGGATCCAAATTCAAGCTTGTCCTGAGCACTACTTAAATGCTTCTTAACATTGCTAATAGAGCAGCCCATTGCGGCGGCGATTTGTTCATATGTATCATTTTCCACGAATTGCTTCAGCGTCGCCAATTCGGTCGGAGTCAACGAGTCAATATTTTTTATATTTGGCGAAAAGTTAACAATCGGATCTGCGAGAAATTTGCTCTCATTGGCAAGAAACAACCTCATATGAATGCGACGCGCAGTTCTGTGAGCCGCCAGCAAAACGGTCAACAGGGTATTTTCAATTTCATCAGACTTAACAATATCCCCGGCCACACTTGCGTAAGCAAACTCGACAACTTCATCATTGTTATCAACATCAACAGGAATTCCAAAAACCACACCCTGCTTCAATCCGTATGAATGCGCTTCGCTGAATATTTTGAGTTGCAGGGGTGTCAAATCATTTTCGGCGACAAAATCTGTCCACCAGAATGGATCTTCCCAATGGCGTAATTTCAATGCATATTGAGGGAGAGCGTCATCAACATGATAATTCATTTTCCTATAATGCTTAACCCACTCCGTATCGCGAAAGCCAAACATAGGCTTTCTATTTTGCATGGCAGGCATACCAAACGCAGAAATGCAAATCAGATGCTTAACCCCCAATTGCCCTAAAACAGTGCGGAGACTTTCATTGAGTTCATCGATTGTCGAAATCTTATCCACAACCCCCATGAATTGGGTAATTTCCAGCCATGCTTGTTGAGAAAACATATATGTCGCCGACCTTAACACCGCAGCTGCGCGCCTCCGTAAAACACTCTTACTTCTACCTAGGCCGCCAAAAATTCAAAAAAAATGAACTCATACTCAGCCCGCTCCCACCGAATCAATACCATTGAGAATACTGATACCGTATGAGTTTCGCATATAAAGTTATACGCAACAAAACAACTGCAGACCACTTAATTGAGAAAATGAGTGCCTTAACACTAACTTTCAATGGTAAAATTGCTCTTTGTTAGCTCAAAATAACCTGGAAAACATCAAGTCAATATTCTGGGGCCTATTACGCAATATAACCAACCAGAAATGAATGAATTATCATCCGCGCGCCCTATAACTGGCAGACTTAAAGAGTTTAACGATTAGAGCGACTGTCCAGAAGCTCCAACACAACCCCACTCAACGCATTAATCCCGGTCTCTATAGTCGGCGCGGGTTCAGGCGCAAAAAACGCTGAGTGCAAGCTGGGCAAGGCCACCTCACCTTTCGCTGCAGCAGCCGCTTTTTCAGTGCCAACAGCCCCCAGCCAAAAGATAACGCTCGGAATTTTGTCGTCCGTCCGTCCAAAATAGGCAAAGTCCTCTGCCCCCATAACCGGTGACAAGGCTTTCACATTGCCTGCACCCAGGACATCGCTCAATGCTGCTCGCACCCGCGCGGTTAACGCCGGGTCATTATAGGTGGCGGGTGTCGCCTCGCTGTAGGTAACCTCAGGCCAAAGGGCCTCCGGCAAACCCATCGACTGCGCCTGGGCGTGAGCTATCCGCCTGATGCCCGACAACAGGTTATCCCTGACTTCATCGGTATATGACCGAACCGTCAGCTGCAAATGCGCGTTGTTGGAGATTATATTATGTTTGGTGCCGGAGTGGATCGAACCCACTGTCACCACACCCGAGTCCAGCGGCGATGTTTCCCGTGAAACCAGTGTCTGCAGCGCAACCACGATATGCGACGCCAGAACCACCGGGTCTTTGGTCGTGTGCGGATAGGCACCGTGCCCGCCAATGCCTTTAATGGCAACATCCACTGCATCAACATTTGCCAGCGCATAGCCAGATGTCAAACCCACCTGCCCGGCAGGCAAACTGGCGCTGGTGTGCAGGGCAATATTATAATCCGGCTTGGGGAATTTCTCGAACAAACCTTCGGCGATCATGGCCTTCGCCCCACCAACCCGCTCTTCCGCTGGCTGCCCAACCAACACAACCGTGCCGCTCCAGTTACTGCGCTTGGCAGACAGGCGGCGGGCAAGCCCGACCAGCGACGTCATATGAATATCATGGGCGCAGGCATGCATTACCGGCACGGGTTTACCGGCATCATTCAATCCGGTCGCTTTACTGGCATAGGAAAGGCCGGTTTGTTCCTGCACCGGCAGTCCGTCCATATCAGCGCGAACCAAAACCGTCGGTCCGCTGCGGTTTTTCATAACCGCAACAACACCGTAGCCACCAACATTTTCGGTAACGTCGTAGCCAACCGAGCGAAGCTCTGCAGCAATTCGTTTGGACGTTTGTTCTTCCTGAAACGAAAGTTCGGGGTTTTGGTGCAAATGTAAATATAAATCCTGGAGATAGGACTGCTCGCTTTGTTCTTGAGCGTTAATTACACCCACAGGCCCGAGAAGCAACAAACAAACCAGGCCTGCCAGCAACTGGCCGCGACTATCAGAAAATAGTCCTGCGATTAACCCCAAATTCATATCTCACCTCTGTTGTTCTTTTATTAGTTGATTGTTTTCAATTAGATAATGCCGCTGCCCTTGGGCGCAATTGTTACATGGCGGTGTGTGGAAACCGACAATATCAAGCCGTATGCCACCATCCAGGTCAGCATGGCAGACCCGCCGTATGAAATAAGCGGCAATGGTACGCCCACAACCGGCAGCAGCCCCATAACCATGCCAACATTAATCAAAACATATAGGAATAATGATACCGCCAGCCCAGACGCCAGTAAGCGGCCAAATTGGTTGCGGCACCCTATGCCCATTAGCAGCCCGTACCCCAATACGATGCCATACAGCGCCAGCACAATCGCTGCGCCCATCAACCCAAACTCCTCCACCAAAGCAGTAAAAATAAAATCTGTTTTCATCTCCGGCAGGAAGTTCAAATGGCTTTGCGTGCCTTCCATAAACCCTTTGCCCGTTGTGCCGCCAGACCCAATTGCAATTTTCGACTGCGCGATCTGATATCCCGCACCAAGCGGGTCAGATTCCGGGTTAATGAAAGTTAAAATTCGGTCACGCTGGTAATCGCGCAAAAACTGCCACGCCACTGGAATCGCCGCTGTGATAGCAACGCCGGATACTATAAACAGCCACGCCGGAACACCGGCAAGAAACATCACTGCAACACCGCCAACAACAATCATCAGCGCCGTACCCAGGTCGGGTTGCCTGACAACCAGCGCAAAAGGTATAATCAAAAGCAATAGCGGCACCACCAGCGACCTGAGGCTTCTGCTCTGGAAATAATTTCGACCGTGAAAATAGCGTGCAAGCGCCATAACCGTCGCAATTTTCACCAATTCCGACGGCTGCAGGCGCATGAAACCGATGTCCAGCCAGCGCCGCCCACCCATGCCGGTATCGCCGACCAATTCAACGGCCACAAGCAGCATGATACCCAGGAACCAGGCTGGATAAGCGATTGCCATCCAATAGCGGATATCAATCACCGCAATCACCAACATCACAACCAGTGCCACGCCAAACCGAAACATTTGCCGGCTGGCCCACGGGTCCCATGTGCCGCCGGCAACTGAATAAAGCATGGCAAAACCGGCAGCCGCCAGCAGGACATTGGCGAGAACAATACCCCAGTTAAGGCCCGCAATCCGTTGCAGAACAGGTTTCTCCACCCGCCTTGGGCCAAACATGCGGGCGGTGCCCATTAAACCTGCCCCGCAGGGGTCGGCGACTTGGGCTTTTCAGCCAGGGTAAAGTCCATAATTTTACGGGCCAACGGTGCCGCTACGCTTGAGCCGCCGCCGCCATGCTGCACAACAACAGAAACCGCCACCCTCGGCGTTTCAACCGGGGCGTAGCCAACAAATAATGCATGGTCCCGCGATTTCCACGGCAATTCAGCATTGTCGATTACACCGCCGTCACCGGCCCGCTCCTCAAGTGTTATCCGCCGCACCTGCGCAGTGCCGGTTTTGCCCGCCTGTGCAATTGCCGATTTTTTGCGTGCATAATCATGGGCTGTACCGCCCGGCTCCATAACCATTGCCATTGTTCGCTGAACCGTCGCCAGATGGAATGGATTAACATCAAGGGTCGGGAAAAAGGCTGCAACATCCTGGTCGCCGTTTACCAGCCGGGGCACAACAGCCATGCCAGTGGCGAGCCGGGCTGTCATTACCGCCAGTTGCAGCGGTGTCGCGAGCATGGCACCCTGCCCGATTGCAACATTAAGCGTTTCACCCAATTGCCATGATTGCTGTTGGTATATACGCTTCCAGCTACGGGTTGGCACCAAACCTTCTTTTTCACCGTCAACGCCGATGTCAAAGGTTGCACCGAGGCCAAAACGTTTGGCCATATCTGCAATCAGGTCAATATCCAGCTTTTCTGCAACTTTATAAAAATAAACATCACAACTGTTGGCCACCGCCTCCATCATGTCCATTTTACCGTGCCCGCGATTTTGCCAACAATGGAATGTATGGTTACCCAACCGGTGTTTGCCGTTGCAAAAATATGTACTGTCGGCAGAAATTAGCCCCTGTTCAAGTGCTGCCAGGGCGACAATCATTTTGATGGTTGAACCCGGTGGATATTGCCCGGAAACACTTTTATTGAGTAGCGGGCTGCGCGGGTCCTTAAGCAAAGACTGCCAATTGGCGTTGCTGATGCCCCGGGTAAATTCATTGGGATCGTAGCCGGGCGACGACGCCATCGCGAGAACATCCCCGCTGGCAACATCAAGAACAACAACACCAGCCGCCTCTTCGCCCAACTGTTCAACCACATAGCGCTGCAGCGCCATATCGAGGGTCAGGTGCAAGTCGCCGCCTCTGGCAGCCTCCTCACGTGGTGGAAGCTCCCGTATTTCCCGTCCGACCGAATTAACCTCTACCCGCCGCGTGCCGGAAGCACCGCGCAGTTGCGGTTCATACCTGCGTTCCAGCCCCTGGCGTCCAACCTTGAAGCCCGGCAACTGATACAGCGGGCTTTTCGCCACATCTTCTTCATCCGGACTGGACATATAGCCGATCAAATGCGCGATCGAATTCCCGCCAGGATATAATCTGCTCAGGCCGGCGTCGGTTTGAACGCCCGGCAGCCGGGGAATTTCAACATTCAACCGGCTGAAGGTCTGCCAGTCCAGGCCCTGTGCCAGCGTTACCGGCACAAATTGGCGCTGACGCTTGATCCGTCGTTCAATCCGGGCAAGGCGGCGGTCATCAATTTCGATAATTTCCTGCACTTTTTTGAGCGTAGGCTGGAGTTGATCGGTTTGTTCCGGCACCAGAAGAACGCGCAGGTCCTGTGTGTTGGTGGCCAGCTTTTCGCCGTTGCGGTCGAAAATCTCACCGCGTTCAGGTGCAATCAACCGAATGGAAATGCGGTTTTTATCCGCCCTAAGCCGATATTTTTCTCCGTTTACAACCGACAAATAATATAGCCGTGCGCCCAGAGCCGCCAACGCAAGGCCCTGAAATCCGGCAAGCAACAATGCTCGCCGTGAAAAAGTTTGATATCTTAATCCTTCCCGCACATCCTCGCCCTACAACATCAGTCGGCGCAACCGGCCAAGAATAAAGGCAACCGGCGCATAAAGGAATGATGTCACAAGCCACTGGAAAAAGACAGTATTCAGCGAAAGAACCGAGCCTGCGATTATCGACATAATCAACCAGGACAGGGCAAACAGCGCGAAAGCCATCACGGTGAAAACCATCCAGTGAACACCTCTATTCCTGCCGCGGTAATGTTTCAGCTGGTTCAATACAAACAACCGCGTAAGCAACAACGTTACGATATTAACACCGAGCGGAACACCAACCCAAAGATCAAGGAACAGCCCAAGCAAGAAACATGCACCGTATGGCATCAACATCGGTCTGTTGGAAAGCCAGTAAAAACAGGAAATTAAAACCAGATGCGGCATGGCAAAGACCGCGACACTGCTCCCCAGTGGCAACAACATTATCGTCGCCAGCAAAAAGCTTACGCTCACCGGCATATAAGCGGCAAATCCCAAGGTACCAGGTTTATTTTGAGAGGCTGGCATTATTGAGGCTGTCCGGTTGGTTGGCCATCAGCGGTTGGTTGCGTTACCTCTGGCGGTAACGGCTGGTAATCCATCACGCGAACAAAATCGAGGGCATCCAGGGCACTGAGAGGCCGCACCAGAAGAATATCATCGTTAATTTCTGTAATTTGCCCCACGGGAACATCAGGCGGAAACAGCCCGCCATGGCCAGATGTTATGATGCGATCACCAACCTGCACACCGCTATTGGCGGCCAGAAACCGCAGATGCATGAAGGGTTCATTGAGGCCAACGGCAATCGCAACGTCGCCTGTTCGCTCCAGGCGAACCGGCACCCGGCTGTTCAAATCAGTAATCAGTAAAATGCGGGTGGTCCAATATCCAACTTCAATGGTTCGGCCTATCAGGCCCAGCTCATCAACCACCGGCAGGTTTGCAGCAACACCCTCGCTCGAACCGGCATTGATAAGAACACTTCGTTCAAACGCGCCGCCGCCAACGCCGATGACATGCGCGGTCGCGACCGGCGAAATTTCCCGCTGTGGCACTTTGAGAATTTGGCGCAGCTGCTCGTTTTCCTGAATCAGCCTTTGGGCCGCCTCCCGCCACTGGCGCAACTTTCCGTTCTCATCGCGCAGGGTCTGGTTTTCCAGATAGATATCGGACACGCCTGCAACCCGTTCCATACCCGACTGTGCCGCCCGGATTGGCCCCGCCAAAACCGACAAAACCGGCGCAGCAGCGTCATTTGCATAGCCCCGTATTTGCCGCGGAACGCCAGGACCGAAAGTTTCCAACGCCAACAGCGCCAGCGCCAGCGCCAGATAGAGCCAAAACGCGTCGCGCCCACGCCCCGCCCGCCGTAGACGAGTGGTTTTACCAGTTGTCTGCAAGGTCGGGTTCAGCGTAACGCCTCCCTTTGTTTGGCGGTCTGACGGGTGCGGTTGTCACCGGAACTCTAATAACTTTCGGTTAGTACAAGGCGCAAAGTCTCATCTTCAAGCGCGCGTCCGGTTCCAAGCGCTACACATGTTAGCGGTTCCTCGGCAATTGTGACAGGCAAGCCCGTGGCGCGTCTGATTACGGTGTCCATGTCCTGCAACAATGCGCCGCCACCGGTCAGTACAACACCCACGTCAACAATGTCAGCAGCGAGTTCCGGCGCGGTTTGCTCAAGCGCAACCTTAACACCCTCAACAATGGCGCCAACCGGCTCTGACAGGGCCTCGGCCACCTGAAGCTGGTTAATTTCCAGCTCTTTGGGCACACCGTTCATCAAATCGCGGCCCTTGATAGTCATGGTTTTTCCGACACCATCTTCAGGGATAAGGGCTGTGCCAATTTCTTTCTTGATCCGTTCGGCAGTTGCCTCACCGACCAGCAAATTATGATTGCGGCGGATATAGGCAATCAGCCCTTCGTCCATTTTGTCGCCGCCAACCCGAACAGAGGTGGCAAATACAATGCCGCACAGCGACAGCACTGCTACTTCTGTGGTGCCCCCACCAATATCAACAACCATCGATCCTTGCGGTTCGGTTACCGGCAGGCCAGCACCGATTGCAGCGGCCATCGGCTCATCAATCAAATAAACTTTGCGGGCTCCGGCCTGTTCGGCAGACTCCTGAATTGCCTTGCGCTCAACCGCGGTCGAACCTGACGGCACACAAACCACAACCTGCGGGCTGGCAAATGAGCGATTGTGCACTTTCTGAATGAAGTGTTTGATCATTTTTTCTGCCACGTGAAAGTCAGCGATAACACCGTCACGCAGCGGTCGGATCGCCTGAATGCCATGCGGTGTTCGACCAAGCATCAATTTCGCTTCATCGCCAACCGCAATAACATGGTCGCGGCCCTGCTCGCTTTTTATCGCAACAACAGACGGCTCGTTCAGCACAATGCCGCGCCCTTTAACATAAACAAGTGTATTGGCCGTCCCTAAATCGATGGCCATATCCGAGGAAAACATCCCGAGCAACTTGGAAAGCATTTAGCGCCTCATAACTGTTGAAAAAACTATTGCCCCACTTGAGGCCCAAAGCTGGTTATGGGCCACTTATTGAGCCGACACAAGCCTGTAGACAGGTCAAATGCCCTGGAAACTGCTTTTTTTTAACTGTTTGAGGCAAAAAAGGTAAAATCCGGCAGCTTTATGGCAAAAAAACCATCGGATTTTTACTAAAATCGGGGCATTATGCCGTCGCTGCCAGTGGGCTTTTTCCGCGCTTGACCAATAGCTTGTTCGACGCAGCAACATAGGCACGTGCAGCCGCTGTTACCGTGTCTTCATGGGCGCCCTGCCCGTTAACCGTGCGGCCGTCTTCCTCAAGCCGAACCGTACATTCGGCCTGCGCATCGGTGCCCTGGGTTACTGCATGAACCTGAAACAGCACCAGCTTGGGCGAAAAATCAACCAACTGCTTGATGGCAATAAAGGCCGCATCCATTGGCCCCGAGCCATAAGCAAGCGTTTTGCGCTCCTCGCCGTCGATGGTCATCGTCAGGTCCGCAACCGACGTTCCGTCCGACGACGTATGGGTACAAAGCGAAATCACCTGCAAACGGTTGGAAGCAGTGGCAACTTCGTCGTCCACCAACGCGATAATGTCTTCGTCGTAGATGGTTTTCTTGCGGTCAGCGAGCTCCTTAAAACGCTTGAAACAATCCTGAAAGGCGTTGTCGCCGACGGCGTAACCCAGCTCTTTCAATTTATCGGCAAAGGCCGCGCGGCCCGAAAGTTTGCCCATAACCAGCGTGGTTTTGGTTACACCGACCGATTCCGGGGTCATAATTTCGTAGGTTTCCGCGTCCTTCAGCATGCCGTCCTGGTGAATACCCGATTCGTGAGCGAATGCGTTGGCACCAACGATGGCCTTGTTATTTTGAACGCTGAAGCCTGTTACAGTAGAGACCAGTTTGCTGGCGCGCAGTATCTCTGTCGTCACTATGTTGGTAGTAAAGGGCATCACATCCGCCCGCGTGCGAAGGGCCATGACGACTTCTTCCATTGCCGCATTGCCTGCGCGCTCACCGATACCGTTGATGGTACATTCGATCTGGCGCGCACCGCCCATAACACCAGCAAGCGAATTGGCCACAGCCAACCCGAGGTCGTTGTGGCAGTGTGTGGAGAAAATCGCCTGATCCGCGTTGGCGACATTCTCGATCACATCGCTGAACATCTTGCCGTATTCTTCAGGTGTGGTGTAACCAACCGTATCGGGCAGGTTAATGGTAGTCGCCCCCGCTTTGATCGCAGTATCGACGGCGCGGCAAAGAAAATCCATGTCTGTTCGGGTGGCGTCTTCAGCACTCCATTCCACATCATCAACATAGCCCCGAGCCCGGCTAACCGATTGGTGAATGGCATCAATCACTGCATCCGGCTCCATCTGAAGTTTAACTTTCATATGAAGCGGGCTGGTGGCGATAAAGGTATGAATGCGTCCGCTGGCAGCGGGTTTAATGGCTTCTGCGGCGCGGTCAATGTCGCCGAGGGCGGCGCGGGCCAACGAACAAACTGTTGAGTTTTTGATCTGTTTGGCAATTTTATTGACGCAGTCAAAATCGCCGTTGGAAGCAATAGCAAAACCAGCTTCAATAATATCAACCCCCATGGTCTCCAGTATTTCGGCGATACGCAGCTTTTCTTCCAGGGTCATGGATGCGCCGGGGGACTGTTCTCCGTCGCGCAAAGTTGTGTCGAATATCCGCACACGATTGTCATCACGGTGTGACATTTTAAATTCCTGTATTGTCTGATGTTATTTTGAACTTTGTTTCAGGCTGGTCCCTCAAGCACCGAAACGTTCACTATCGTTTCTGCCGCTGTGCTCAAGGGCCGATTAGTCGGCCAGCGTCCAATAGGAGAAGTGACAGGAGAAGCCCCAGCGCAGCTAATGTAATCGTCCGAGCATAGGCATTCTGCCGCTGCGAAACAGCGATAGCCTTTGCTTTGGATTTTTTTTGGCGCGAACGGTTCATTTGGCTTCTAACACTTTCGATTTATGCCTTAATAGCATTGAATTATTACTATATTGTTTACTATCCGCATATGGAAGTGAAATATTATTTCAAAAAAAGGGCGGCCTCAGGAGAAGACCGCCCAACAGGTTTCACGGGTTATCCGTGACTTGGTTTGTTAGTTTTTGGCCTTATCAACCAGCTTGCCCTCTTCCATCCACGGCATCAAACCGCGCAGCTTGGTACCCACTTCTTCAATGGGGTGGCGCTCGGCCAAACCGCGGTGAGCCTTCATTTCCGGGTTACCTGCCGCATTATCAAGCATGAAGTCCTTCACAAAACGCCCTTGCTGAATATCCTCCAAAACCCGCTTCATCTCGGCTTTGGTTTCCGACGTAATAATCCGCGGTCCGGTTTTATAGTCACCGTATTCCGCTGTATTCGAAATTGAATAACGCATATTGGCAATACCACCTTCGAAAATCAGATCCACAATCAGCTTCACTTCGTGCAAGCACTCAAAATAAGCCATTTCAGGCGCATAGCCCGCTTCGACCAGGGTTTCAAACCCGGCTTTGATCAGCTCTGATACGCCGCCGCACAACACAGCTTGCTCGCCGAACAAGTCAGTTTCGCATTCCTCACGGAAGTTGGTTTCAATAATGCCCGACCGACCACCGCCGATGGCCGACGCATAGGAAAGGCACAGGTCGTGGGCCTTGCCGGACGCATCTTCGTGAACTGCGATCAAACACGGCACGCCTTTGCCAGCGGCATATTGGCTGCGCACGGTATGGCCCGGCCCCTTGGGTGCCACCATAATAACGTCCAGGTCTGCACGGGGCTCGATAAGCCCAAAGTGAATGTTCAAGCCATGAGCGAACATCAGCGCAGCGCCCTGCTTCATATTGGCTGACAGCTCATCGGCATAGATCGCGGCCTGTAGTTCGTCAGGTGCCAGTATCATCACCATGTCGGCTACCGCAGCAGCCTCGGACGCTGTCATGGTCTCGAACCCAGCAGCCTCAGCCTTCTTGCGGGTAGAAGACCCGTCCCGCAAAGCAACAATCACCCGCTTGACGCCGCTGTCACGAAGGTTGCCTGCGTGGGCATGACCCTGGCTACCATAACCAACGATTGCGACGGTCTTGTCCTTAACCAAATTAACGTCGGCATCACTATCAAAATATACACGCATGTTTAACATTCCCTATGGTTCGAGGCGTGCGGCGCCCCGTTTGAAAAATTACTAATTAAAGTCCTGTGTCGCCGCGCGCTAGGGCAACCGCCCCGGTCCTCGCAACTTCAACCAATCCAAGTTCACCCATCAGATCAACAAAAGCATCCAGCTTGTCTGCCGACCCCGTCAGTTCAAAAACAAAACTTGTGCGCGTCGAATCGACCACGCTCGCGCGAAATGCGTCCGCCAACCGTAGCGCCTCAACCCGCTTTTCGCCTTCCCCCGACACTTTCACCAACGCCAAATCACGCAGTACGTGCGGTCCTTCAATGGTCAGATCGGCAACTTTTTGCACCGGCACAAGGCGGTCCAATTGCGCCTTGATCTGCTCAATCACCATGCGGGTACCACTGGTTACCACCGTAATACGCGACCGGCTGTCCGTTTTATCAACAGCTGCCACTGTCAGGCTTTCAATATTGTAGCCGCGCCCTGAAAACAGGCCGATAACACGCGCCAGAACGCCCGCTTCGTTATCAACAATCACACTGATTGTATGTGATGCTATTGTACCTTTTTCCTTCATCGCCGTGCCATCCGTATTTTTGTATTTGCCTGTTAAATCACTGCTCGCCAGTCAACCTAACCCGTCAACTTAACCAGTCAGCTAAACCTGAGCCAGTGCGTCAGCGTCTGTTGTTTTGCTGGCGCTGTCCCCGTTCAGCATCATTTCATTGTGCGCCGCACCCGCAGGTACCATCGGGAAACAATTTTCCAACTTGGCGACACGGCAATCCACAATCACCGGCCCGTCGGTTTCAATCATTTCCTTAATCACGCTGTCCAGATCAGCGGGGTCCTCAACCTTGATGCCTTTGATGCCGTATGCCGCACCCAGGGTCTCAAAATCAGGCAAACTATCTGAATAGCTTTCGGAATGCCGGCCCTCATAGCCAAGGTCCTGCCACTGACGAACCATGCCCATAAATTCATTGTTCAGGATAAATATTTTAACCGGCAGATTATACTGGCTGATCGTTCCCAATTCCTGAATATTCATTTGAATGGACGCTTCGCCAGCAACATCAATACAAAGCCGGTCAGGAAAAGCGATTTGAGCACCGATCGCGGCTGGAAGTCCGTAGCCCATCGTGCCAAGCCCACCAGAGGTTAACCAGCGATTGGGTGCATCGAAGCCAATATACTGCGCCGCCCACATTTGGTGTTGGCCAACTTCGGTGGAAACAATCGGATCACGGTCCTTGATCATGGCCTGCAGGCGCTCCAACGCTTTTTGCGGCATAATAACTGTATCGCTGTCCTGGTATGACAGGCATTTTTTGGCGCGCCAGACCTTGATCTGCCGCCACCATTCGTCCAGTGGCGGCTGGCCAGCGGAACAGTTTTCTTCTTTCCATATTTCGATCATGCGCCGGATCACCCGGCCCGCGTCACCAACAATAGGTATATCAACCGCAACATTCTTGTTGATTGACGACAGGTCAATATCCACATGAATTTTTGTCGAACCCGGCGAAAAGGCGTCAATACGGCCGGTTACGCGGTCATCAAAGCGCGCACCAAGAGCCACCATAACATCACAGTCATGCATGGCATGGTTGGCTTCCCAGGTGCCATGCATACCAAGCATACCAAGGAATTGTTTGTCGCTGGCTGGATAGCACCCCAGCCCCATCAGGGTATTGGTCACCGGAAAGCCGGTTAATTTAGCGAGTTCCAAAAGCAAGTCGGACGCATCCGGCCCGGCATTAATGACACCGCCGCCCGCATATAATATGGGCCGCTTTGCACCCGCCATTGCACGTACTGCCTCGCGGATTGCGCCGTCGTCACCGTCAAGTTGCGGCCTGTAGGTCCGGTGTTCTACATGTTCTGGCTGTCGGTAGGTACCAGTTTCCACCTGAACATCCTTGGGCATATCAATAACAACCGGCCCCGGCCGTCCGTTGGTTGCAACGTAAAAAGCTTCCTGAAACACTCTGGCAATATCACCGGTTTCTTTCACCAGATAGTTATGTTTGGTACAGGGCCGCGTGATACCGACGGTGTCCGCTTCCTGAAATGCATCATTGCCGATCAGATGCCGGGCAACCTGCCCGGTAATACAAATCATCGGAATCGAATCCAGCATGGCATCAGTCAACCCGGTAACCGCATTAGTGGCCCCGGGGCCCGATGTAACCAGCACAACACCCGGCTTGCCGGTGGACCGGGCATAGCCCTCTGCTGCATGGGTTGCGGCCTGTTCGTGGCGAACCAGAATATGCTTGATTTTATCCTGTTTGAAAATTTCATCATAGATCGGCAGCACAGCACCGCCTGGATAACCAAAGACCACTTCCACACCCAGATCTGTCAAAGCTTTGAGGATCATCTGAGCGCCGCTCATTTTGGTCGCGGAGCCCGGCGCTTTATGCTTTATCGCCATAGGTGCAGTCATTGGTCAATGCTCACGTTCAGTTAAAATTTCCCGATGGAATAGGCTAGTTCAGCACTAATTCCAAACTAAAAATATCAGCCCTGATTGTTCGAAACTGTGAGCAATCCCGGTTGCCGTTTCCCCATAATAATTGGGGGCGCTCCAAGAGCGCCCCCGGGGTGGGTCTCGTCACAGTTGAGATCTGCTTTGGGCTATCAGATCTCAGACGACATCGCAGGCTGGCGTGACATCGTCTAATTCTGTTTTATTGTACGATAATTACTCAGTCAACCTAATTTTTGAATATTTTAGCAACATAAATGACATTTTATGTTTCCATATATTGCGCACATCAATCGTTCCAGTGGGAAAACTGGTTCCTAAGCCAGGTTAATTGACGTTTTGCAAATCGGCGTGTTTGCATTTTCGCCTCTTCTGCCGCTGTCTCCAAACCGGTTGTACCGGCCAGATATGCCGACAATGGCGGCACGCCCAGCGCCCGCATAATCGGAAGTTCCGGTGACAGGCCGCGTGCAAGCAACGCCTCTACCTCAGCGATAGCCCCTGCCTTTATCATAAGGTCAAAGCGAAGATCGCACCGCTGATATAACTCGCTGCGCGCCGGACTAATGACGGTTTTGTCGACCAGCCCCGCCCTATCATACTCAGCCATGGGTCCGGGCGGTGTATCCTGTTGCCAAATACTCAGCGGGGTGCCGGTCGCGCGGTATACCTCAACCGCCCGCGAAACCCGCTGGCTGTCACCGGGGGCCAGCCGCTCCGCCGCGCCGGGGTCAACCTCTTGCAACTGGCGGTGCAGCGCCGGGCTGCCATCCTGCTCGCACTCGGCGCGCACGACGGCCCTGATGTCTTCTGGAATGTCAGGGATTTTCGCAATACCATCCAGCAGAACCTTGAAATACATGCCGGTACCACCCACCAGAATGGGAAGTTTATCCGCCGCCCAAGCCAAATTGATCTCTGCCATAGCCGTTTCGGCCCAGAAGGCCGCCGAGCACACCTCGGAACCGTCCAAAAACCCATACAAGCGGTGCGGGGCCTGTGCCTGTTCTTCCGCCGATGGGCATGCTGTCAGGATAGGCAAGTCCTTGTATACCTGCATACTGTCGGCGTTGATTATAATGCCGCCGCGCTGTTTTGCGACCTCAAGCGCGAATGCCGACTTGCCGCTGGCGGTGGGACCTGCAATAAAAAGGGCGCGTTTCAAATCTCGAACTCACTTGTCTGTCTCAACATCGGAATGTTTCAATGGATATCGTTTTGACCCTTGTCGTCAACCCCGGTCAGGCAGCCGCGCTTGAAAAAGCGGTTGTCAGCCTTCACGACACCATCGCTGAAGGCAAGTTTGAAATAGCAACACTGGCACCAGGACGCGCGGTTGACATTCTGTTTTCCGCAGACTCGGTGGCAGATGTGACTACGGGGATTGCAAGCGCGCTTGAGAGCAATGCGGATGTGGATTGGTGTCTGCAGGAAAACGGTGCGATGCGGCGCAAGGCGATGCTGATCGCCGATATGGATTCGACGATGATTACCGTTGAATGCATCGACGAATTGGCGGACTTTGTCGGCGCGAAAGACAAGGTTTCCGAAATCACCGAAGCCGCCATGCGCGGTGATTTGAATTTCGATTCTGCACTGAAGGAACGGGTTGCTTTGCTGAAAGGCCTTTCGGTTGACCAGCTTGACGCCTGTTACCGGGAGCGCATTGAAATTATGCCGGGCGCGCGAACGCTGGTGCAAACCATGGTTCAGAGCGGCAGATTTGCAGCACTGGTTTCCGGCGGATTCACCTTTTTTACTGAAAAAGTATCAAAACAGATCGGATTTCAATCCAACCGGGCCAATATGCTGGAGATCGAAGCGGGCAAACTGACAGGCAACGTCATTGAACCCATCTGCGGCGCTGAGGCGAAGCTGGAGGCATTGAATGACTATTGCGCCCAGCTGTCCATCGACCCGGCTGCCGTGATCGCAGTGGGTGACGGCGCCAATGACATTCCGATGATACAGGCCGCGGGGCTGGGGGTTGCCTACCACGCCAAACCGAAAACCGCTGCGGCGGCCCACGCAGCCGTTGGCAGCACTGACCTGACCACCCTGTTGTTCTACCAGGGCTACACCGCGGCCGAATTCATCACAACCTGACGGTTAGACCCAAAAAAAGGGCCGCCGAAGCGACCCTCTAATTCTAGCAATAGTTCAATAGCGCACTAATCGTCGCCGTTGTCGGTTGTAAGCCGAAGCGGCACATGCACGGTGTTTCCGCGCAGGTTGATCAGAACCAAAGCGCGGTCGCGGCCAGCGTCAATAGCCTCGTCAAACAAGTCAACAACCTCGCTTGCACTTTCAACTTTCTGCTGGTTAACACGCACGATAACGGCACCGGCACGAATGCCCTCGCGGTAGGCCGCACTGCGGCGAGACACGCGCACAACCGCAACACCTTCAACGTCGGCATCCAGCTCATAGCGCTGGCGGAAACTGTCGTTCAGCGGCGCAAGCTCCATGCCTTCAACCAGTTCGCGGCCTGCCCGGTCACGGGGGCGCTCACGTTCGTCGTCATCGTCATCATCGGGGGTGATGCCAGACTGTTCGTCTGAAAGTGCACCAGTGCGAACCGACAGTGTTTGCCGTTCACCGCCGCGAATAATCACAACGTCAACAGCTTTATCAATCGGCGTATGCTTGACCAATTTACTGAGCGTATTGGAATCAATAACCTCTTTGCCGTCCCAGGTTACGATGATGTCGCCTTCCTGAAGATCGGCAAGGTCTGCTGGGCTGTCAGGCTCAACCCGCGTGATCATCGCGCCGTCCTTGATATCAAGGCCAAGCGTTTCAGCGATATCTTCAGTCAGGGGCTGAATGCCCACACCCAGCCAGCCACGGCGCACTTTGCCGTGTTCTTGCAGTTGCGCAACAATATTTTTTGCGTGGTTGGACGGGATCGAAAATCCGATGCCCACATTGCCGCCAGACGGTGATACAATAGCCGTGTTCACGCCGATAACCTCGCCCTTCATATTAAACAGGGGGCCACCGGAATTACCCCGGTTAATAGAGGCATCTGTCTGAATAAAATCCACGTCATTGGTATTGCCAAGATTGCGGTTGCGCGCAGAAATAATCCCGGCGGTTACGGTTCCGTTTTGGCCGAACGGGTTACCGATGGCCATTACCCAGTCACCAATGCGGCTTGCTTCGTCGTTACCCCATGTTACAGCAGGGAAATCGTCGCCGTTTTCATGGTTGATTTGCAGAACAGCGATATCAGACAAAGCATCTCGTCCAATTACAGTCGCGGTATAATCATCGCGGTTGGGGAATGAAACAGTAATCTCGTCGGCGCCCTCAACCACATGGTTGTTGGTGATTACAATGCCGGACTTGTCGATCACAAAGCCAGAACCAAGCGACCGCGCCTGGCGGGGCTCTTCCTGCTCACGCTCGAAACGGTCACGGAACTGGTCCCAAAATTCTTCGAATGGCATGCCTTCCGGGATTTCAGGCACGCGGCGTCCGCTGCGCCCGCGTCCGCGCACAGTTTGCACGGTTGAAACATTCACCACAGCGGGCGACAGCTCTTCAACCAAATCAGCGAATGTCACCGGGCGGTCATCTGCACCGGCAGACGGCACAGCCATAATCGCCATTGCTGCAATCAGCACAGCAAAAAGCATGGCTTTTGGCAGCCAAACAGTGGCGCGCTGGTCTAGTGTTTTTGTCAAGTAAGTGCGCAAAGCACCTCTCCTTATTTTATTAACTCGTTACTCTTGTCTGCACAGAAACAATTGATAAATCATTAAATGCTCTGTACCAGCCATACAATGGCTACACCAAATGCTGCCATGGTCAAGCCCATGCCCCGTAGCTTTGCGGCGGGTTGTTCAAGCATTGCGATAAGCAGCGTTTTCATTCCCGCCGGTAACAACGCATAAGCCACGCCCTCTATAAAAAGAGCAAGGCCTATGCCTATGATTAAAAGCGACCAATCCAAGTCAAACACTCAAACCGGCACTGATATATCTATTGGTTTTTGCCGCCATTGGAATTCACAAACAACTTAAAGAATTCACTATCCGGTGACAGCACCAAACGGGTGTCATCTTTGCCCAGCGATAACCGGTAGGCCTGCATGGTACGGTAAAACTCGAAAAACTCTTCGTCTTTACCGAAAGCATTCGCGAAAATCCTGGTTGCAGCACCGTCCGCCTCACCGCGAATAATCTGCGACTGCTTTTCTGCTTCAGCGACAAGAACCGCCACCTGACGATCAGCATCCGCACGAATTTTCACCGCGTCCCGGTTACCTTCTGCCCGCTTTTCAGCAGCTTCTTGTTGGCGTTCAGTTTCCATACGCTGGAAAATCGCTGTGCTGTTTTGCGGCGGCAGGTCAACACGCTTCAACCGTACATCGATGACTTCAAGCCCAATTGTCGCAGCTTGTTGGTTTGTGATTCGGCTAATCTCAGCCATAAGGCTTGCCCGTTCGCCAGACACAATATTATTCATCTGCACTTTACCAAGAACATTACGAACCGTTGTATCCATAATCTTGTCCAAAAGATCATTTGCGATAACGTCGTTCGCAGCAGCCTGATACCGCTTCAACGGGTCGACAATTCGGTAACGGGCAAAGCTATCAACAACAATCCGGCGTTGATCACTGGCCAGAACCTCTTGCGGACGACGGTCAAGACTAAGGATACGTTTGTCCAGATATATGACTTGCTCCACGATTGGCAGTTTGAAGTGCAACCCCGGATTTGGAATAGTCCGCTTGGGTTCACCGAATTGAACCACAAGCGCCTGCTCGCGTTCGTCAACGGTATAAACACTGTCCGCGCCCACAAATACTATGATTAGGAGAATAACAATCCCGAATATTGATTTACCACTCATGATTATTGTCCCCCGTCTTTGGGTTTATTAAGTTCGTTGAGCGGCAAATACGGCACAACGCCAGATCCACCGTCACTGTCCAGAATTATTTTATCCATCCCGGCGAGAATTTGCTCCATCGTTTCCAGATAAATCCGCTTTTTCGTCACCTCTTTAGCCAGAGCATACTCATTGTAAACCGAGGTAAACCGCGCCGCTTCACCTTCCGCACGCGCAACTGTTTGCGCCCGGTAAGCTTCGGCCTGTTGAAGCATACGTTCAGCTTCACCCTGCGCCTTGGGTAGAACCTCGTTAGAATATCTTGTTGCCTCGTTGCGCGACCGTTGTTGGTCAGCTTCTGCGCGCTGCACATCAAGGAAGGCGTCTTTCACTTCGTCTGGCGCTTCAGATTCGATGATCTGCACCCGAAGTAGTGTAACGCCAGCTCTGTATTCGTCCAGGTTGGCTTGAATGCGCGTAAGCGCCTCGGCTTCAATCTGACCCCGTGCGGTGGTGATAATCGGCGTAATCTGGTTTTGACCAACCAATTCCCGCATCACACTTTCTGAAACTGCTTTAATGGTGCCTTCTGGTTCGCGCAGTTGAAACAGAAAATCACCCAAGTCCTTAATGCGCCATACGACATTGAAACGAACATCAACGATATTTTCGTCCTGGGTCAGCATTAAGCTCTCGCTCAAACTACTATTGCGACGAGCGGATGCATTATTGTTGCCCACAGAGATTGTCTGCTCGTCAGTGACGCCGCGAATTTCAATCGACTCAAAAGGTTTTGGAATCCATCCAAGCCCCGGGCTTTTCAATTCAGTGCGTTCACCGAACCTGAGCACAACGCCCTGCTGGTTGGCTTCAATCTCATACAAACCCCACCATGCATATAGGAATGCGATGGCCAGGCCAGCAAGCAAATAGCCGCCCTTACCGCCCGGAAGCGCATTTTTCAGCTTTTCCTGACCCCTGCGGATCACTTCATCAATGTTGGGTTCATTGCCGCCGCGGCCCCCACCGCCTCGCTGACCATTTCCCCAGGGATTATTGGGTCGATCACCGTCTCCATTATTTTGCCAGGACATACTTTACTCCTTCCGGCGTCACATACGTGACATTTTTGCCAAGCTGACTATATAGAAAGCCTGTGTGTTGATTAGGTATATATGGTACGCACACCGCGCCTGCAATGATGTAGGACGATTTTTCCGCCACATTTGCGACCAAAAGAGATTTTTATGGACAATAACCTGAAAAAAGCCGTCGAACAAAGGCTCGCGGCCCACAAAATTGCCGGGCAAGACCAGAACATTGTCACAGCTGGTTACGTCAGCGCAGTTATTGTCGATGGCGGCCAGGTCGGAATCGTCCTTGATTTTGGTGATCAGGCCCCGGGCGGCGCAAGTGCTTTGCGCGCGGCCATTGAAAAAGACATTCAAACAATCGACGGCATCACCGCAACAAATGTTGTTGTCACTGCCTCCCGGCCTACCGCAGGAAGGCGTCAAGCAGGAGGGCCGCAAGCGGTAAAACAGGCACCAGAGCTGCGCCCTGCGCCAAAAGCACCGCCTACACCAACTGCCATTCCCGGTGTGAAGCATATTGTGGCGGTTGCCAGCGGCAAAGGCGGCGTCGGCAAATCAACAACATCGGTTAATCTGGCGCTGGCCCTGCAACAGCAAGGCCAGCAGGTCGGCATTTTGGACGCTGATATATTCGGCCCGTCGTTGCCGACGCTCGTTGGGTTGGACAAAAAACCCGAAACCAAAGACAAGATCATCCAGCCGCTGGAAGCCTACGGCCTGAAACTGATGTCCATCGGCTTCCTGATCGACGTGGACCAGCCTGTGGTTTGGCGCGGACCCCGTGTTATGGGGGCGACGCAGCAATTACTCAAGGACGTGGCCTGGGGACCGCTGGATGTATTGATCGTCGACATGCCTCCCGGCACCGGCGACGTGCAACTGACAATGGTTCAACAGGCACCGCTTTCCGGCGCGGTAATCGTATCAACACCGCAAGACCTGGCACTCATCGATGCCCGCAAGGGTCTGGCGATGTTTGAAAAAGTAAATGTGCCGATCCTGGGCATCATTGAGAATATGACCAGCTTCATATGTCCGCACTGCGGCGGTGAAAGCCATATATTTGGTCATGGCGGCGCAGAAGAAACGGCAAGAAAAATTGGCTGCGAATTCCTTGGCGGCATACCGTTGGAAATGGCTGTCAGGGCAAGCGCCGACGACGGCATTCCCCTGATGACACAAACCACCAACAGTGCCGCGCAAGCGGCATATGGGCAAATCGGGAAACGAATTTTCGAAAAGCTTGGTTAGTCTACGTTAAAAGTGGTTGGTTTGGCATTATCGCCGCTCGTAGACCACAAATGAATAAGCTGGCGCATCCACTTCAGCACCGTGATGGTCGCGAGAAACTTCGCGCCATGATGCTGTGTTGATTTCGGGAAAAAAAGTGTCGCCCGCCACATCCAGATTAACCTCTGTGACATAGAGCCGGTCCACCAGCGGTAACATCTGATTATAGATCTGCGCACCGCCGATCACCATCGCTTCCGGGCAGTCCGCGGTCAGGGAATGCGCCTCGTCTGCTGAACAGGCAATTTCAACCCCGTCAGCACGCCAGTTTTCGTTGCGGGTTATCACAATGTTGCGGCGACCCGGCAGTGGCCTGCCAATCGACTGGAAGGTTTTTCGGCCCATGACAATGGGCTTGCCCATGGTTGTGGCCTTAAAATATTTCAGATCAGCGGGAAGATGCCACGGCAAGCTGTTATCGACACCGATCACATTGTTTTTTGCCAAGGCCACGATGATTGAAAGTGCCATAATCCGCTCCTGTGGGTCCTGACCCTAGATCAGCGAGGCATCATCTTCATCGTCGCCTGCTTCGTCAAGCGGTAGTTGCACCGTGATCGTGGTTCCAACATTTTGTTTACTGGAGACTTCAATAATGCCGTCCATACGTTGAACCAGCTCGCGGCAAATGGCGAGCCCAAGGCCAACGCCGCCGTGACGGCGGGAATGAGTGGTGTCCAATTGTGTGAAACGATCAAACAAAACCGACTGTTTTTCTTCGGGTATGCCTATGCCGGTGTCCTTAACCGAAAGTACCCAGCCCGCGGCGCCGTTTTTAAAGGGCTTCGGGTCCATAGAAATGGTGACTGATCCTTCGTGAGTGAACTTGATGGCATTGGAGGCCAGGTTGATCATCACCTGGCGCAGGCGCAGTTCATCGCCCCGAATACGTTCAGGAATGCTATCAGCAATTGCAAATTCCAATTTCAGGCCTTTTTCCTCGGCCTGATGGTTCAAAAGCCCGGTAACCCGCTCCACCAACAAACGGGGGTCCAACGGACTGATTTCAATTTCTATCCGGCCGGCCTCCAGCTTGGCCAGATCAAGAATATCATTAATGATACTGAGCAAATGGCGACCACTGACGTGAATGTCATTGGCATATTCCACATAGCGCTTATCACCGATCGCGCCCAGGGTCTGGGATTCGATAATTTCGGAAAAGCCCAAGATGGCATTCAGCGGCGTTCTCAGTTCGTGGCTCATGGTCGCAAGAAACTCCGACTTGGCCAAATTGGCCGCCTCAGCCGCTCGGCGAGCTTCTTCAACTTCCGTATTAAGATTTTGCAGAAGCTTATAGTGGCTCTCCAGTTCTGAGTGTGCTTCCTTCAGTGCCCGAGTGCGCCTGTTAACGATTTCTACAACCCGGTTTGACCGGCGCATTTGATCATAAACCACATAGCCAAGTAGCGACGTTAACAAAAGGCCGACGGCCGCCGAAGTCATCGCAGCGTCGAGATCGATATTGTAGGCAGCCTGGCTGGCAAAAGCATTCAGTTGCACCGTACGGTCCGCAAACACAATTTCACGGGTCTTTGTCCAGCCCTGCTCGCGCGGCTTTAGGGCCACACCAAAACCTTGAGCTATATTTGTGTCAACCTCCAGGACAGGCAACAATATCTCGTTGTTTACCCTGTCGCCGGACTTCTCGTCGAGGTACGATTCTGACAGCATAATTTCGCTGACAAGCGGCGCGTAAACATCGCTGGCGCCGATCAGCAAATCCAAATGGACAACTTCCAATAAAACGGCTGGACCGGTTTCCGATGAGATGGGGCTGGCAAAGACCAAGCGGCCGGTCTGTTTTGCATCGCTGCTTAAGGTATCACTGACCAACGCCAATGAAACTCGGTCTTGAAAAACCGCGGTTTCAATCAGCCGCCGATAATCGCCGTATTTATACAGGTTGAGCCCCAACAGGGCTGCCCCCCCGTCCGATGACACTTCTTTCTCCAGCCAGCTGAAATAGGCCAACAGATATTCAAGGTCACCGCTTGCAGCAGCCGTGTCCGGCATTTTAAATTCAACTTCGGGGTAATTCAATTTCGAGATTGCCGCGCCGATCTGAGTTCTTTTTTCCGGACTGTCCGACACAAGAACCAGGAACGACGTGACCGCCTTGGATGCGTTTACAGCGGTGAAATTATCAATAAAATCAGCCAGCTGCACCTCGCGGGGTTCACCCATGATCTGAAACAACTGAGGGAATTGGGCCACAGACGAACTTACACTGTCCAATTGAACGGACAGGTCGTTCAAAAAACGGGATGCAACATCCTGAAACCTGCCATGGGCCTCGTCTACGGAATTTCGATATATTGCTGCGGTGGTGAATGCAGTTAGAAAAAGCCCGAGTATTAGCACCAGGCTGAACAGCCTAATCTGCCGA
>JAJFIT010000136.1 GCA_021774775.1 Alphaproteobacteria bacterium
GGCAACCGTTGATCATATGATCCAACGGGGTGAGTTTCTCACCGCCTACACACCCTACCAGCCCGAAATTGCACAAGGCACACTGCAATATCTGTTTGAATTTCAAACACTTGTGGCGCAGTTAACCGGCATGGATGTAGCTAACGCCAGCATGTATGATGGTTCAACCGCGACCGCTGAGGCGGTGATGATGGCGCGGCGGGTAACCCGCAAGAAACGCGCGATTATTGCAGGCAGCGTACATGCCCATTACCGCGCTGTGGTGGAGACAACTACCCAGTACACTGATGACGAAATTATATGCCAGACGCCTGTCCCGGCGGACGCTAAAGCCGAATTGCAGACGGCGCTGGATGCCATCGACGACACAACAAGCTGTGTGGTGGTGCAAAACCCAGGAATCAATGGCAGTGTGCTTGATCTGGGTCCTATCGCCGAGGTGGCCCACGCTCACAAGGCGTTGTTGATTGTCGTTGTGACCGAGGTTATGTCGCTGGGGCTGATAAAAAGCCCGGGTGAAATGGGCGCAGACATTGTTGTCGGCGAAGGCCAGTCAATCGGCAACGGATTGAATTTCGGCGGGCCTTATTTAGGGCTGTTTGCCACCAACCAGAAATATGTTCGCCAGATGCCCGGCCGCCTGTGCGGTAAAACCGTCGATGCAGACGGCGAACAAGGATTTGTGCTGACGCTTTCAACCCGCGAGCAACATATCCGGCGTGAGAAAGCCACGTCCAACATTTGTACCAATAGTGGCCTATGCTCGCTGGCCTTTACAGTGCATATGAGCTTGCTCGGTGAAAAGGGACTGCGCCAGCTGGCGCGGGTGAACCACAAACGAGCATGCGACTTGCGCGATGCGCTCTCGGCTGCCGGGTTTGAGGTTTTGAACTCAAGCTTTTTCAATGAGATAACCGTGCGTTTGCCCAACAACGCGACTGAGGTGGTTGATGCTTTGGCCGCAGACGGTGTGCTCGCCGGGGTGCCCATGGAACGGTTGTATCCGGGGCAGGGCTTCGATGATCATTTGATCCTGGCCGCGACCGAAACCGTGACCGACGAGGACATCGCTGTTCTGGCCTCCAAACTGGCGGAGGCAGTGCAATGAGCATGAATACACAGGGTCGCCCAACCGCACCGGTTGCCGGTAGCGCCGCCGAGGACACAAGCGAAATGACACCGGTTTTTGAAAGCTTTTCGGGCCATCGGGGCCTGCGGCTTTTTGAACCGCTGATTTTCGAACTTGGCTCTGCGGATACTACGGGTGTTGACGTTGACGAGGTGGGTGACTTTGAAATGTCCATCGCTGGCCTTGAACGCACAGCCGAAATTGGTTGCCCGGGCCTGCCCGAACCTGACGCAGTGCGCCATTTCACCCGGCTATCACGCCGCAACTACGGTATTGATATGGGTGTGTTCCCGCTGGGGTCCTGTACCATGAAGCATAATCCGCGCCTTAACGAGAAAATGGCGCGCTTGCCAGGGTTCGGTGACATTCATCCATTGCAGCCAACATCCACGGTTCAAGGTGCGCTTGAGTTGATGGACCAGCTAAGTCACTGGATTTGCAGCCTGACCGGCATGCCCGCGGTAGCGCTGTCGCCCAAAGCCGGTGCCCACGGCGAGCTGTGCGGTGTGATGGCCATTCGCGCGGCGCTGGAAGCGCGCGGCGATGCCCGCGAAGTGGTACTTTGCCCAGAAAGCGCGCATGGCACCAATCCGGCAACCGCTGCATTCTGTGGTTATAAGGTGAAATCAATCCCTGCGAAGGGAAATGGCCGCGTTGACCTGGATGCACTTGTCGAGGCGTTGGATGACACAGTCGCAGCGGTGATGATCACCAACCCTAACACCTGCGGCCTTTTTGAGACCGAAGTTAAAGATATCGCCGATGCCATCCACAAGGCTGGAGCATTCTTCTACTGTGACGGCGCTAATTTCAATGCCATCATGGGCAAGGCGCGCCCAGGGGATTTGGGCGTTGATGCCATGCACCTTAACCTGCATAAAACTTTCTCGACACCGCATGGTGGTGGTGGTCCCGGGTCCGGGCCGGTTGTATTCTCTGATGCACTGAAAGACTTTGCGCCGTTGCCCAACGTTATCACTGGTGAAGGTGGTAAAGACCTCCATGAATGGTCAGATGAAAAGGACCGTTCGCTGGGTCGCCTGACCGCTTTTCACGGCCAGATGGGCATGTATGTGCGGGCGCTTAGTTATATGCTCAGTCACGGTGTGGACGGTATTCGCCAGGCTGCAGAAGATGCGGTGCTGAACGCCAATTATGTACTGGCTTCGCTGCAAGGCATTATGTCGGCTTCATATGAAGGCCCCTGTATGCACGAGGCGTTGTTCGATGACGGCTTCCTGAAAGATACCGGCGTTACCACGCTCGATTTTGCCAAAGCCATGATCGATGAGGGTTATCACCCGATGACCATGTATTTCCCATTGGTGGTGCACGGCGCCATGCTGATCGAGCCAACGGAAACAGAATCCAAATACAATATGGATCAGTTTATCGGCTCCATGCGCGGTTTGGCGGAAACAGCAGTTGCCGGAGACACAGCGCGGTTTGAAGGGGCACCGTATTTTGCGCCCTGGAAACGTCTGGATGAGACACAGGCCGCGCGCCAGCCAGTGCTTCGCTATAGTCCGCCAGAGTCCGATCAGTAGCAGATCAGAAATAGGCCATAAGCTAAAAAGTAAATCAGATGTTAACCATTAGGATTTTAATATCCAACCTTTCAGGGTTAAATGGTGGGTTTTCAGCCCGCCAAACCTGACGGAAAGGATTTCGCGTGGCGAAGCGAATTTTGGCAATCGATTCAACCGCAGGCCTGCAAGATACGCTGGCGGGCTACTTGCCCAGTAGCGAGTTTCTCGTCGCGGGGGCAACCGGCGGCGAACAGGCGCGTGATATCCTGAAAACAGAATATTTTGATGTGGTTGTGGCCGCGCACCGGCTGGCTGACATGGACGGGTTTGCGCTGATTGAATTTGTTGCAGAATTGGAGCGACGACCCTCGATCATTTTGATTGGTGATGATGACCCGATCATCCGGCACAAAATTCGTGACCATGCGATGGCTTACAGCGTCAATTTACTGGGTACGCTATCGACGCCATTGGATCGTGGCCATTTTCAGGCGACGTTGCGCAACGTGGCTGACCTTGGGGTCGGTGCAAGCGAAGGCGCGCAGCCTGGTCTCGCCGAAACAGAATTTATGCGCGGTTTGATGACCGACGGCCTCTCGCCGGTATTTCAGCCAAAAATTAACTTGCGCAACGGCAAAGTTGTCGGTGCGGAGGCCTTTGCCCGTTGGAATGCACCCGGCGGCGGTCTGCTGGGGGCCGGCGCGGTTATCAGAGTGGCACGTGAAAAAGGCCATATGGATGTTTTAACCTACCGTATGCTTGAGCTTGCCATGCAGCAACAAGGCAAATGGCGGCGCGAGGGCAAGGACGTGCCTTTGTCGATAAATACATCAAGCGAAAATCTGCGAAAGTCAGACTTCGCTGATGTTGTGTCCGGCTTGGCTGATCAGTTTGGTGTTGACCCGTCGATGGTTCGCCTGGAGGTGACAGAAGCTGATTTTCAAGTAGACAAGCGGGTGCCTTTGGAAAATTTGGCGTTATTGCATGCCCGCGGTTTTGGCCTCAGCCTCGATGATTTTGCGACGGGCTTCGCGCCTTTGATGCAGTTGAAGGCAATACCGTTTGATGAAATTGTTGTCGATCGAACCTTCCTTGAACGCGCAGCCGAAGACGACGTGGCGAAAATCATCTTCGAAGCAGCGATTGATTTGGCCAAAAAGCTTAAACTTTCCTCTACTGTTGAAGGCGTTGAGACTGAGGCGCAGCTGAAAATGGCAAAGGAAATGGGCGCAGATTATGCTCAGGGTTATTTCATCGGCAAACCTATGTCCGCCAGTGAATTCTTGATCTGGATCGAAGATTATGAAGACGGCGTTCTGGTTATTCCGGGGCTGAATTAGGTTCCTGAGTCCAGGTGATTAGCGCGCCTCAATTGTCACGTTACTGACAATATTATACAGCGAAGCTCAATTTTTTGTTTTGTCGGCAGCGTTCGGGGGGCAGATATATGGCAGCGCGTGTGCCGATACCGACGTCGCTTTTAAGCACAAACCGGCCTCCGTGCGCCTCGATGAAGGCTTTAACCAGCGGTAAGCCCAGCCCGCTCCCTTCGAATCGCCGGTCATGTCCTGTTTCCGCCTGAACAAAAGGCTCCAATACTTGTTGTAGGCACGTCTTGTCCATGCCCGGGCCGTTGTCGGCAACAACGATCCGAGCACCATCGTAGTCGAAATTCATGTATTCAAGTGTTACGGTGCTGCCGCCGGGTGAAAACTTAATCGCATTTGATACCAGGTTGATAAGCGCTTGCTTCATGACTTGAATATCGATCAGCAGATCTTCATCGTGTGGAAAACCTTTTACCTCAAGTGAGATCTTTTTTGTGCAGGCCATGCCTTCCATAATACGGATAACCTGATCAGCGAGTTCAACAGGGCTGTAATAATCTTCATTCAATTGAAAGGAGCCCGCTTCGATTTTGGACATGTCAAGGATGGAGTTGATCACAACAAGCAGGTGTTTGCCGCTGTGATGAATGTCGCCAACATAAGAGGTGATCTGCTTTGGCTTGTCTTGAATTTCAGGGCGTCCCAATATCAGCTCGGAAAAACCGATGATTGCGTTCAGTGGGGTTCTAAGTTCGTGGCTCATGTTTGCAAGAAACTGGGACTTTGCTTGGCTCGCGCTCTCAGCTTTTGACTGCGCAAATTCAAGCGCCTGCATTCGTTTTTTCGCACGCACCATATTGGCTTTCAGAAGTTCAGCAGCAGTGCCGATACCGACGTAGTAGCCATTTTGCATCACGATAAAACCGTTGCGCAGCGCACCTTCGTCGGCCATCATCAACGCATTCATCACATCAAGGGTGTAGCTTTCCTCAACCATCACCGGCTCGGCGTCCATCAATACAGTGACGGGTTTGGCCTCAAACAGCGGGCGTCCGAACCGGTCGGCGAGCTTGGTGAGAAAATCAAGACGCTTGAGAAGGCCGATCGGTCGGCCTTTTTCTACCACAGGTATGGCTACAAGCTCGTCTTCTTCACAAAAACGATCATAAACAACGCCGCATTGCTCGTCCTTGGACACTGGCGTTACCAGGACTGACTCGATATTATCTAACATATATGTATCGTCTGAAATCATTCAGACAGGCTAGTGTCAGTAATGTTACCTCTTGATTACATTTCGGTATTTTCGGGGTTACACGGCAAATGACTTGGGAAGTCGTTAAGATCAGCGACTGCCAGCTTCCGGGAACGGATTGTCAGGGCTCAAAAGTTTGTTCTGGCATAGTCTGCCAGATGTTTCAGTCCTTGTTCAATATGACTTTTGGGTGCCCCTATTCCGAGGCGAATAAACTGGTCCATGCCGTAAACATCGCCGGGCAACAGCATAATGCTGCGCTCTTCCCGCAAACGGTGCACCAATTCGGTTGAATTGATGTCCATGGTATAGCGAACAAACGCCATGCCGCCCGCCTTGGGCAGGATGCAAGAAAACAGGTTGGCATTATTGTCCAGCCAGCCCGACAAAAGCGCGACATTTTCATTAAGTATGCGACGGCTGCGCACCAAAATTTCGGCGCGTTTGGCCGGTTGCACCACGATGTCGGCGATAAATTCGCTGACGGCACTGGCGGTGATTGATGTGTAGTCCTTACTTTGCCAGGTTTTGTAAATTTCTGCTTTTGGTCCTACCAACCAACCGATGCGCAGGCCCGGCAGGGCAATGGCTTTCGATAGGCCCGCCGTGATGATGCATTTTTCGTACAGATCAGCAAAGCTTGGGCTTTCCACCCCGTCCAGCTCCGACCCCTTGTAAACTTCGTCTGCATGTAGCCACAGGTTATGCTTGCGTGCGAAGGCGACCAACGTGTCCATGCCCTCGCGTGGCAGGATGCTGCCGGTGGGGTTGTTGGGGTGGCAGATGGTAATCATTTTGGTGCGCGGGGTCACTGCGGCGGCCAGCGTCTTCATGTCAGGCTGCCAGCCGGTCTCTTCGCGCAACGGCACCTCGCGAACAACAATGCCTAACGCTTTCGCAAAGCCCCAAATTTGCAAATAGTTGGGTACAACCACGATCAGCTCATCGCCTGCCTCAAGCATTGACATCACCATGATGAAGTTGGCCTCGGCCGAGCCGTTGGTGATGATCACTTCGTCAGCGCTACGGCCTTTGTGCAGGTTGGCCACCGATTGGCGCAGCGCAGGCTCGCCGTTGGTCCAGCCGTAGCCAAGCTCAACATCCAAAACCCGCTCTATTTGCTCGGGCGTCAGCAATTCGCGCATTGTGTAGGGGTGGACACCGCTGTCAGACAAATTGTGCTCCACAGTGTTTTCATATAGCGATTGAATGCGTTCCAACGAAAATTCAACAAGATCCATTACGATTCCCCTATGTGCCGAACCAATTTTTGGGCTGTCAGCTACCATAGCAAAAAAGCGGCGATTATCCAGTGTTTCGCCGCTTTCAAGTCGTTGTTGGTTCCAGGCAAGTGTGCGGCTAGAACTCGGCCCGCAATGACAGGCGGATATTGCGGCCCGGCAGCGGTGCGACTTCCTTGAGGAAGCTGGTATGGGGCCGTCCGGTGGCGTTCAAAAGGTTTGTCCCCTGAATATCCAGCGAGATGCCCTTGTTATCGAACGGACGCAGCGAGAAATAAGCGTTCCAGAATGTATAGCCGTCAGTCGGTAACTCAACGTCTGCAACGTCTGTTACACTGCCTGCAACTTCAATTTCGGTGCGTAGATCAAAGGTCGCAGATTGAGCCTCAATGCCGAGCAGGGCGCTAACTGGTGGCAGGCGGGGAACGGTATCGTTGCCGCCTCGGTCCAGGTCAGCTTCGACCAAGTCAATCTGACCGTCCATATGGACATCAATATCGCCGAGTGCTGCCGTTTCGAACGAGCCGACATGATATTCGGATTTCACCTCAAAGCCGTATAGCTGGGCGTCATTGGCGCGAAATTCGAACACGGACAGTTCGTCTTCCTCGTCGCCCGTTGCCACTTCATAAATGAAATCGTCATAACTGGTGAAATAAGCGTTGGCGACAAAGCTGAAGGGTCCCGCGTTGAAGGACAGGGTGGCTTCCAGCCCGGTTGCGACTTCCAGGCCCAAGTCCGCGTTGCCAAGTTCGAAGGCGTTAGTGGCCAGATGCGGGCCGTTTGAGAATAATTCTTCCGTTGAAGGTGCGCGTTCGGTCCTGAACAGGGTGGCCCCAATGAAAGTGTCATCGTTAATGTCATAGCCAGCACCGACGCTGGCACTGAAACCGTCAAATGACCGCTCAGTATTCAGAACTGCTACATCGTAACTGGTGTGCTCAAACCGACCACCTACGTCAAAGCGCCAATCACCAGTGGTATATTCCTTGACGGTATATATGCCAACCTGTGTGCTTTTGGCAGGTGGCACGAAAGCTTCTGCACCTATGGCGGAGAAGTCTCTGTTTCGGATTTGCACACCGGTAGAACCCTTCCAGTTATCACCGCCCTTTTCAATCAGATCGAGCCGACCTTCCCAACCTTCGTTGGAAAAGGCGGTGCCAATTTCTGCGCCTTCCAGCTCGGTGTGGGTATAGTCTGAATAGCCAAACCTGATTTTTGCCTTGGAGAAAAATCCAAAGTCACCACTAAATTCACCGGACAGGTCATAGCGAGTTTGGTCAAGATCAATACGCACGGCCTCTTCTTCTTCGCCGACTTCCTCGGCACCTTCTTCCTCTTCATGACCTTGTCCACCGGGTACACCATACAGGCTGTCCAGTTTGCGCACGTTAAACCCAAGAAAACCATTGTCGAAAATCAAACTCAAACCCGCTGATCCGCCTTCTGACCTTACGGCGCTATTTTCAACCGTACCAAAGGCTTCTTCTTCAGGTGCTTCGCCCCCCGCTTCTTCCAGCGCGCGCAGCTGTGCGCTTTCGGCAAAGCCCGGGATGTCATAGTTACTTGCGTCGCGGTAGAAATAGTCACCGTGGAACACAATTTTTTTGTCGCCACTATCCGAGAGTAGAGCGTTGAACGCAGCGGTTGCCTCGTGGCCCTGATTGACAGCGGAATAGCCGTAACGCCCCGCGCCCGACAGACCGCCTTCTGGTACTTCGGTTGGGATGCGTCCGTCGATTACATTGATTACGCCGCCAGCGGCCGAGCTACCATAAATCAACATGGCGGTACCGCGCAGTATTTCGATGCGTTCGGCTAACGCAGGCTCTACTGCAACTGCGTGATCAGGGCTGGTTGAAGAGGCATCAATTGAACCGATACCGTTATCCAATACCCTGATACGGTCGCCGCCAAGGCCGCGAATGATTGGCCTGCTGGCGCCGGGACCAAAGAAAGTGGAACTAATGCCCGGTTGACTGCGAAGCGTCTCGCCGATCGAGCCGTTCAGGCGACGCAGGATTTCGTCTTGTTTGAGGATGGTCGCCCCCAGGATAGTTTCGCCCAGCTTGCGGCCCTCGAAGGCACCAGACACGATAATTTCCTCAAGCTGTTCCTCCAGCGGGGGAACAGCTAGTTCCGCAGCACTCGCAGGTAAGCTGCCCGATAGACTGAATGCGCTGGCAGTTGCGGCCAGCAAGGTGAGTTTTAACTTCTTTTTCGTATAGTGTTGTGCGCAGTGATACATTAAAATTGTCCTTTAAAATCAGTATCATGTACCGTTCCTGACGGAAGCGATTGTGAACTTTGGTGATGATATGATTGTGCTGAACTGGGCCCATTGGTTGGGACTGGTTCAGGCTAGGACGTCACTGGTGGTGCGCGCACGGGGTGTGCTCTGGAAATGGCGGTTTGCAGGGGTTTGCCGCCATAGGTGTCGGTTAGATCATCTGCGTATTTGTGGGTGTGTTGCAGCACAAATGTGCTGCCGCCAGGTGCTGAATCGCCGACGCTTTTACACACCAGACAATCGGTATGCTGGCTGTCAAGTGCCTGATCTGTGACATGGTCAACCTGCAGCGCCTGCACCCACATCAGGGCACAAAGCACAAAAAGTTTCATCAATGTCGATGTTCGAGCGGTCATGTAAGCCAGACTTTGCCAATGTTTTGGTGCGCGAAATGTAATGGTATAACCAGACGGCGTCAAGCAAACTTGAGATTACTATTTGTTCTTGTTTTGTTCTTGTGTTATAGTGCTGCCATGATCACAGGAAACAGGACATATAATCCAACGCCAGCTGAATCGCCCTGGATGGTAAAAGGCCCCGAGCGTCAACACAATGCGCAGCAGTTTAAACAGATGCATAAAGATCACCTTCACAAGGGCAGGGGCGCTGTCTCCAATGACAGTGGCAGGTTTGAACCGCTGCAGCGGGCTATTTTTCGTGATGGATGGGCGGATGGCCGAAATTTGGACGCCGAGGCGGAGCGTCTGCGCACCCATGTGACAGACGAGTTTCCCAAGTCTGTACTGACCCGCAACCAGTCACCCGACGTGCCGTTTGATCGGTCGGTCAACCCATACCGCGGGTGCGAGCACGGGTGTGTTTATTGCTTCGCGCGCCCCACGCACGCCTATATGGGCTTGTCGCCGGGGCTGGATTTCGAAAGCAAGCTGTTTGCAAAACCAGATGCCGCGGCAATATTGGAGACGGAGCTTTCGAAGAAAAATTATAAGGTCGCGCCGATTGCGCTTGGCACCAACACCGACCCATACCAGCCGATTGAACGGGAGCGCAAGATCACCCGCAGCATCCTTAAGGTGTTGATGGCCCACGATCATCCGGTGACCATCCTGACCAAATCGCGGCTTGTTGTACGCGACCTTGATCTGCTGGCACCCATGGCGCGCAAGGGCTTGGTGAAAGTGGCCCTGTCAGTCACTACAATCGACCGCACGCTGGCGAGGCGGTTGGAGCCCCGCGCTGCGATGCCGCAGCGGCGACTGGATGCCATCAGGTTACTTTCAGACGCGGGCGTGCCAACCGGTGTGATGTTCGCGCCGGTTATTCCGGCGCTCAATGATCATGAGATGGAACATGTGCTCGCTGCTGCTGCCCATGCCGGAGCCGAAAGCGCGGGCTATATATTGCTGCGCCTTCCACTTGAGGTGGCTGGCCTGTTCGAAGAATGGCTTGAGGAACATTACGCAGACCGCAAAAGCCGGGTGCTGAACCGTTTGGCTGCGCTCAGGGGTGGGCGGCTGAATGACCCGCGTTTTAAACACCGGATGAAAGGCAAGGGCCTTGAGGCGGACCTGATGAAACAGCGTTTTGGGAACCTGTGCCGTCGGCTGCACCTCAACCAAAATCCGGTTGAACTACAGACCGAACTGTTTCGCCCCCCGGCTGGAAACCAGCTGGGTTTTGATTTTGATGCGTCAGCGGCTTGAGCTGCGCAGGCAGTGGTCAGGTTGCCCTAAACCAGTTCCATCAACATGTCGCGCTTGTATGGTTTCAGCGCCGTGCCGCCGTCTGCCTTGACCTGATTGGCCCACTCCGGGTTGGCGAGCAGCGCCCGTCCTACGGCGACCAGGTCAAATTCGCCAGCTTCCATGCGTTTTTCTACATCATTTAAACCTACAGTTTTGGCTTCGGAAAATCCGCCCTGCCCCTCTTCGGCGAAGGCGGTGTCCAACCCGACACTGCCCACCGTAATGGTGGGTTTGCCGGTGAGTTTTTTGACCCAACCTGCCAAATTCAGCTCACTGCCCTCGAATTCCGGTTCCCAGAAGCGGCGGGTTGAGCAGTGAAACACATCAACACCCGCTTCAACAAGCGGTGTTAGAAATTCAGACAGCTCGTCGGGTGTTTTTGCAAGCCGGGACTTATATTCCTGCTGTTTCCACTGTGACCAGCGTAGCATAACAGGAAAGTCAGGGCTGACCCGGGCGCGGATTGCCTTGATAATCTCGACGGCAAAACGTGTGCGTTTGACAAGGTCGCCGCCCCACTGGTCGGTGCGCTCGTTCAAGCCTTCCCAGAAAAACTGGTCGATGATATAGCCGTGGGCACCATGTACTTCCACGCCGTCAAAGCCAAGGCGTTCGGCGTCGGTGGCCCCTTGAGCAAAAGCTTCAATCACGTCCGCGATATCCTGCTCGGTCATCTCGTGGCAGCGTTTTTTGCCGCGCGCTACCAGTCCTGAGGGGCCGTAACCAGGCACATCCGGATCGGGCTCGCAGCCAGGCTTTCTCATCGAACCCACGTGCCAAAGCTGAGGCATTATCTTGCCGCCTTCGCTGTGCACTGCCTCGGCCACCTTGCGCCAGCCCTCCAGCGCGTCGTCGCCGTAGAAATAGGG
>JAJFIT010000137.1 GCA_021774775.1 Alphaproteobacteria bacterium
CGCATCGGGGTGTTTGCTGGCGGCGTTAACAATGTGCGCACCATTGCGGTAACACGAACCGGCGATATTCTCGCGACCAGTATGCGCCCCGGCGAGATTATCCTGCTGCACCGGGACCAGGACGGTGACGGCGCATCCGACGGGCGCACAGTGCTGGCTTCCGGGCTTGGCCACCCGCACGGCCTGGCGCTGTTTGGCGGCTATCTGTATATCGGCGAAACCGAACAGATTGTGCGCGGTCGCTTCGACGCCGAAGCCCGCACACTGGGCGAGTTGCAAGTTGTTTTTACAGGGTTGCCCGCAGGCGGCAACCACACGACGCGCACCATTGGTTTTAGCCCGGACGGGATGCTGTATGTCGCTGTGGGATCCAGCTGTAATGTCTGTATCGAAGAGCAGCCCTACCGCGCCAGCATGCTGCGCATGAACCCCGACGGCAGCGGCGCACAAACCTTTGCAACTGGCTTGCGCAACAGTGTTGGCTTTGACTGGCATCCGGCAACCGGAGCGCTTTACGCCACTGATAATGGCCGCGATCTTTTGGGCGATGATACGCCCCACTGCGAGCTGAATTTGGTCGAAGAGGGCGCAGACTATGGTTGGCCCTACGCCTATGATGATAGGCAGCCTGACCCCGAGTATGGCCCCGGAAACGCAGGCAGGGTGCAGGCTTCAAAGCCGCTCGCTCACGGCTTCGGCGCACACCGGGCCCCGCTGGGTGTGCGGTTTTTCGGGGCTGGAACCGCGCCGAACGGCTTCGAGGGCGCGGCGCTTGCGGCATTGCATGGCTCGTGGAACCGCAGCGAACTGGCGGGTTACAAAGTGGTGTCCCTGCATTTCGGTGCGGACGGAAGCATCCAGCAGCGCGACTTTCTAACCGGCTTTGAACTGGACGAGGATGTCATCGGACGGCCAGTGGAAATGGCGTTCGGGCCGGACGGGGCAATCTATATTTCAGATGACTATTCAGGGTCGATCTACAAAGTTGGTTGGGGCGACATAACGGTGCCGGGCTTTGCGGCCAAAACCACACAAGTCATTGACCCTATTGCACAATTTGATGAAGCCACATTGCTTGAAATGACTGAAAAAGGCGGTGAAGTCTTTAACGACAACGGCTGCGCTGCCTGCCACGACCCGGCGCAGGCCGCTGACGGGGTTCAGGTCAAGATATTACAAGGCCTTGGCGCGCGTTATGACATTGATGGTTTAACTGCCCTGTTCGCCGCGCCGCCTGGCCCGATGCCGCCTTTTGAACTGGAAAAGGCTGATTCTGACGCTCTGGCGGTCTATTTATTGAGAAATTTTGGCGAAAAATAGCACTCAACTCGTCTTTTTAAGAGTCGAACAGGCTTTTTTCTGAACCCAATCGCCCTAAATTCTTCGTAATGTTATCAAAAGGAGCCACCTCTCGTGATTAAAATTCATCATCTCAATAACAGTCGGTCGCAGCGTGTTTTGTGGTTCCTTGAGGAACTGGGTTGTGACTATGAAATTGTTCACTATACCCGCGACCTGGAAACCAATTTGGCGCCGGAAAGTTTGAAGGAAATTCATCCGCTGGGTAAATCACCGGTGCTGGAGGACGGCGACGTAAAAATTGCAGAATCCGGTGCGATTGTCGAATATCTGGCGCGCACCTACGGCGGTGGTAAATTCTCGCTTGAACCGAGCGACGAAGACTACAACAGCTATATCGAATGGATGCATTATGCTGAGGGTTCGCTGATGCTGCCCTTATTGCTGCGTCTTTACACCAGCCGTTTGGGTGATGCCGCCGAGCCGCTGGCACCGCGCATTCAAAGCGAGATCATCAATCACCTGACCTATTCGGCCAAAGGGCTTGGCGACAGGGAATTTTTTGCGGGCGGCAAGCTAACCGGCGCTGACGTACAAATGATGTTCCCGCTGGAGGCATTGAACGCGTCTGGCGGCCTGGAGCAGTTGCCTAACCTGAAAGGTTATGTGGAGCGGATGCAGGCGCGTCCCGCCTATCTGCGCGGGCTGGAGCGCGGCGGCGAATACTCCATGGGCCCGCAAAACCGGGTGCCTCAGGACGGATAGGATGAATGAGGGCGGTGCAAGGCCGCCTCCAGCATAACAAGCCGGGTTGCCGCCTACAGGCTGCAATCCAGAATGAAAGGCTCGAACACCGACCCGATCAATAGCCTGTCGCCCGATGATGTGGTCACAGGGGCCGCGACACTGGCCCCCGAAATCGGATTGCCGTCGTTCAGGTAAACCTCAGATGCAACCATCTCGCCGTTTTCCCAGCTTACCTTGAACACTTGCGAGGGCGAGCGTTTGGCGGCGTCACCGGCATGGGCCAGAAAATCGAATGTCCTGGGGTGCCCCACCACCCACAGGTCGCCGTTCGCGTCAAATTCAATATTATCAAGCCCCGAATTAATCTCAATATCCGCAACCGGTGACAGCAGGCCGTCAATGGGGCTTACGGCGTGGCTGGACAGCCGCTTGCCGGTTGTCTCGGCCACATAGAGGGTTTTGCCGTCGTCGCTGACCTGCAGGCCGTTGGCATAGATCATGTCCCACGCCACGCGCCGCATGCGGGGCCCCTGGCCGTACATCACACCGGCGCGCGCCAGCCGTCCGTATACCTCCAGCTGCCGACCCAGCGGGGTTACACTGCCATTGTCGATAGAGGCGAAAAAACTGTCCGGCCCTGCAGCGGCAACATCGTTCAGGCTGATCGGCTCCACCGGCTTGACCGAGCGGACGTGGGTCAATTTGTCGTCTTCAATCTCGAAAATGTCGATTTGGCTGATCGGCGTGCCGGGCGCACCGTCCTTGCCGGGAACAACCGGGTGGGTAACGACAAAAATCCGGTCCTTTGTGTCGCTGTCATCGGGGCCGTCGGGTGCTTTCCACAGGTCGATGCCGTGCGGGTGGAACGGCCCGCCCAGGTCGGTCGCAAACTTCAGCGGTGTGGCAAAGGAACCGGGCCGGTATATGTAAATGCCGCCATTATGCTCGCCTGTGGCCATCAGCGTGCGCCGGTCCATTGCCGAGATGAAGGCCATGCCGGTTTCGGGGTCGATGGTGATATCCTCCGCGCCGACCACGCCCTCGACCCGGGTGCACTGGCCGTCAAAATGCGGCTCAATGCTGCGAAAAACACCGGCGCTGACCATCGATTCGATGATTACCGCCGAGACCACTGCCAGCACAACACCGCCGCCAATAAGAATTTTCTTCGCTTTCAT
>JAJFIT010000138.1 GCA_021774775.1 Alphaproteobacteria bacterium
TCAGGCTCAGGCTCAGGCACAGGCTCAGGCTCAGGCTCAGGCTCAGGCTCAGGCTCAGGCTCAGGCTCAGGCTCAGGCTCAGGCTCAGGCTCAGGCTCAGGCTCAGGCTCAGGCTCAGGCTCAGGCTCAGGCTCAGGAATAGATATGGGTTCCGGTTCGGGCTGCGGTTCTGGCGTTGGCTCGGGTGCCGGGGCAGGCTCACTTGCTGGCTCGACAACAGGTTCTGGTTCGGGTTGAATTGCCGGTTCTGGAATAGGTTCAGGTGCAGGCTCTGGCACAGGTGGCTCTGTTTCGATTACCTCCGGTGTAACCTCGGGTGTCACCGCTGGCGCAGGCTGTGGTTCTGGCGCTATTTCAGGGGCGTCGTCTTTGCTTTTTTTCCTGAAACGCTGGAACCAGCCTTTTTTTTCTTTTTCAGCCATAGTTGTACCTAGTTAATGGGTTGCGCGGCATCAATTTTGCCGACCATTGCAGCGCCGTCGATGCCGGTTAGAGTTACTGGTACGATGGAGCCCACCATCTTCGCAGCATCATCGCCGGTATTCATTGCCACCGGAATGAACTGCTCGCTGTGACCGGTTAGCAAACCATCATCGGTTGCTCGCTCCACCAGAATGTTGGCGGTTTTGCCAATTGAAGCCTGCATCAGTTTCTGCACCTGGGCTCCACCGGCAGCTCTAAGGGCTGCGGCACGTTGTTTGCGCACAGCTTTGGGCACGCCCGGCATTTTGGCCGCTGGGGTGCCTTCGCGCTCGGAGTAGGGGAAAACATGCAGCCACGTCAGGTCGCATTCTGTCACTAATTTCAGGCTGTTTTCAAACATGGCATCGGTTTCCGTAGGGAAACCGGCGATAATGTCAGCGCCGTAAACCATGTCAGGGCGCGCCTTGGAGACGGCCTGGCAAAAATTGATAGCATGTTCGCGCAGGTGGCGGCGTTTCATGCGCTTGAGGATCATATTATCCCCAGCCTGCAGGCTCAGGTGCAAGTGCGGCATCAGCCGCGCGTCGCCGATGATCGCGTCCATCAGCGGTTCGTCCACTTCGATGCTGTCGATGGACGAAATGCGCAGGCGTGGCAGGTCTGGCACCAGCATCAGGATTTTTTGCACCAAAACACCGAGCGTGGGCGCGTTCGGCAGATCTTCGCCGTAGCTGGTGATGTCCACACCGGTCAGCACCACCTCATTGTAGCCCTGCTGGACCAGATTCTTGATCTGCTGCACCACTTCGCCGACCCCGGTTGAGCGGCTGTTGCCGCGACCGTAGGGGATGATGCAGAAAGTACAGCGGTGGTTGCAACCGTTCTGGATTTGCACGAAGGCGCGCGAACGTTCGCCGAAGCCGTCAATCAGGTGCCCGGCGGTTTCAGTGACCGAGAAAATATCGTTCACCTGCACCCGCTCGGCGTGGGTCAGGTTCAGGCCCTCAAAAGATTTGGCTTCCAGTTTTTCGGCGTTGCCGATCACACTGGTTACTTCTGGCATGTTTGCGAACTGTACCGGGTCGATCTGGGCGGCGCAGCCGGTGACCACAATCTGGGTTGCGGGTTGTTCCCGCTTCATGCGGCGGATGCCCTGGCGCGCTTGCCTGGTGGCCTCTGCGGTTACGGCGCAGGTGTTGAAAATGGTGACATTGCCCAGCCCTGCGTCTTCCGCGTGGCGGCGCATTACTTCGCTTTCATAAGCGTTGAGGCGGCAGCCAAAGGTGATAACTTCGGGTTTGCGGTTCACAGGGCAACCTCGCCCGCGAAGACAAAAGCGGTAGGCCCGGTCATATGCACGCTGCCGTCCGCGAGCCACGCCACCTGCAGCTCTCCGCCGTCTAGCAGCACGGTTGCTTTCCGGTCAACAAGGCCGCGGCGGGTGGCGGCGACAACCGATGCGCAAGCGGCTGAACCGCAGGCCTCGGTGATGCCCGCGCCGCGTTCCCACACCCGCTGGCGAATGACGCCGCCCTCAACCGTCACCACCGACACATTGGCGCGTTCGGGGAAGAAGGGATCATTTTCCACTTGCGGGCCCCAGCGGTTCAGGTCAACTGCGTCTGTGTCATCCACAAAAAACACCGCATGCGGGTTGCCCATGTTAACGCAGCCCGGCGCTGATAGTGGGCCGTTGGTGTAATCCGCGGCGACGGTATCGCTTTCTCTGGCCAGCGGAATATCCTGCCAGCCGGTTTTGGCAGCACCCATATTAACCGAAATATCGCTGCCGACTGCAACTGCACTCAGGTCACCAGCGTCAGTTTGAATGCTGACCGAGGCCTGCCCGGTTTCATCCAACAACAAGCGCCCAACGCAGCGCGTGGCGTTGCCGCAGGCACCAACCCGGCTGCCGTCTGCGTTCCAGATTTCCATGAATATGTCGCTGCTATCCGATGCGCGCATAACGATCAACTGGTCGCAGCCTATGCCGCGCTGTCGGTTTGCCAGCCTTGAAGCACGCGCAGCATTCATTTCCAGACCGCTTTCCCGAGCGTCCAGAATGATGAAGTCGTTGCCGAGCCCGTGCATTTTTATGAACGGGTGTATGCTGGTTTTTGCGGTCATCTGGCGCTTATATGGGCAGTTACGGTACCGAGTCTATCTTTTTGCTGGCCTTTTGTTGGCCTTTTGCCATCGCCTCTGTTGCTTTTTTGGGGCTAAATGTGGTTTTTGGGCAAGCCGATTAGGCAATTGAAAATCAGTTTCAGGCAGGTAAATGAAAAAACTGGTGCTTCACCTTGGTGCTCACCGTTGTGGGTCAACGGCGATACAGTCATTGCTTCGCCGCGAGCATGATGCTTTGGCCAGTGAGGGCATCGGGGTGTTTTTGCGCGCCGATATGGTGGCTGGCGGGTTTGACCTGCGGCGGCTGCATCGGTTTCGGCGGGCGAACCCTGTCTGGCGGGCCAAGCTACAGAAAACCGCCCGCGCGATAGCGGCAATGCAGCAACAAACCCTGGTGGTGAGCGAAGAAAACATTATGGGCACCATGCCTGCAGTGCGCAGCAATCGTTTTTACCCCCACTTTTCCAATTTGGTTCAATCACTGGTGAGGCTATCGGAGATGAGCCGCGAGCCGCTGGCCATTGCGCCGCGTCTGGTTGTGCGCAGGCAGGATCACTATCTGGAATCGGTCTATGCATTTCGGGTCTCGCGCGGGCTGGCGCTTGGTTTTGATGATTTCATCAAAACCGCGACCCGGACGCGCATTTCCTGGCTTCGCCTCGCCAAAACCTTTGACGGTGCGCCGCCGTCTATCATGCCGTCGATCGGTGTACTTGAGGCCTGGCCCAAGCCTACAGCTGCCGCGCAGGCGCTGGCGTTTCTGATAGGCGACAATAATATTGCACTGTCTCAGTCTCGGTTGACCGGCAATACCCGCCGGTCGTCTGCTGATTTGGGGCTAATGCTCGCGTTAAACCGGGCCAGAATTAATTGGCGTGAAGCGGCTTGGCAGCAGGGGGTTTTTGAAGCTCCGAAAGACACGGGCGAACAGGAACATAGCGCTATGAGTAGGCTGCGTCCCTGTCTCAGTGCGGCCGACCTTCTGCGTTTTGAGGAGCATTATTCGCCTTCGGCAAAAATGACATTCACAAGTGACGAGCGGGCTGGTTTTTTGGCGGAATACAACGAAGAGAATATGGCACTAATGGCGTTGCCAATTGTGCAGGGCTCGCCTGACGTGTGGCTGGACGGATAAAATCAGGGAGGATCGATTGGTGTCTACCCAAGAAAAGGCGACTGCATTTCGCAAGCTTCACGGCGGCGATGAAGCGTTCATAATTCCGAACCCCTACGATGTGGGTACGGCGGTCATTCTTGAGCAGTTGGGATTTAAGGCGCTGGCGACAACCAGTTCAGGCTTTGCCTTCTCGCGCGGTGTGCAGGACAATCATATCAGCCGAGACCAGATGATGGTGCATATAAGCGAGATTGTGTCAGTAACCAGCTTGCCGGTTAGCGCGGATCTGGAAAACGGCTTTTTTGATAGTCCTGAGGGAGTGGCCCAGACCATTGCTATGGCGGGCGAGGCGGGCTTGGCTGGTGGTTCCATTGAAGACAGCACCAACGGCGGCGACGAGCCTTTATACGATATTGCAGCTGCCAAAGACCGGATGGTGGCGGCAGTTGAGGCCAAGGCGGCGTTGCGCAATGATTTTGTGCTGACTGCCAGAGCGGAGAATTTTCTGGTTGGACACGCCTCAATCGATGACGTGATCAAGCGGTTGCAGGCGTACCAGGAAGCGGGTGCAGACGTGCTGTATGCGCCGGGGCTCAGTAAACTTGAAGACGTGGTTTCCATCGTTTCGAATGTGGATTTGCCGGTGAATGTGCTCGCCCGGCCCGCTGACCCGGACTTCAGCGCTGCCAAACTGTCGGGTGCAGGTGTGAAGCGCATCAGTGTGGGCGGCGCATTGGCGCGCGCGGC
>JAJFIT010000139.1 GCA_021774775.1 Alphaproteobacteria bacterium
GAGTTTATCAACACATTTTATGATCACTATTATCCCCTGCCACTGGAGGAAATAACACCGCCAGCGGACTTTAATGAACGCGCCGGGAAATATGCAGGTACTTATGTTTTCTGGCGTCGGAATTTTAGCACGCTGGAGAAAGCTATGAGCCTCGCTGGCGGTGGTATGAGCGTTGCACCGTCCGGCGACAATACGTTGATTTTTTCGGGTTTCGCTGAACCGCGCCAATTTGTTGAAATTGGCGACAATCTATTCCGTCAGGTAGACGGCAAAATGAAGATTGCTTTCGGTGAAGATGAAAACGGCGCTATTAGAGACCTTTATATTGACGGCCTGCCGTTTATGGGATTGAGCCGCGAGCCAGCCTTCGAATCGTCGTTGTTCAAGATGCTGTTGCCGCTGATATCGTTGCTTCTGTTTTTGACCGTGTGGACCGGTTGGCTCTATCGCCGCAAGGACTATAAAACCATGTCTGCGCATGAGCGCACAGCCATCAGGCTTTCCATGGCAACCGGTGCAATGAATGTTGGTTTCGTTATTCTATTGGCTGGAATTATGGCGACGTACCAGTTGGAAATCTATGAGAGCATCCCAACCATTTTGAAGGTAAGCCTCGTCCTGCCAATTCTCATTGTACTGACAACAATTGGCATGGTCTATTTCGCGGTCAAAGCATGGCGCGAAAACTTCTGGCGGCTTGGGCGGCGTATTCACTATACGCTAATTACTGCAGCTGCGGTGTTTATGGCCATTTTCTATAATTATTGGAACATGATTGGTTGGCAGTATTACAGCTAACAGTACAGTAATCACATCAAACGCAGAGGCGTAGGGGCGAGTTTTGCGCCGTGCGGATATATTGAAGGAGAATGGCTATGGCATCCCAATCACGTAGGCGGTTTTTGCGCGGCACCGCCGCTGCAACCATCGCATTACCGATGGTCAATTTCGGTGCGTTTAACGTATTTGCATCTGACGAAAAAACCTACAGCACCCGGGCCATTGATCTGGTGAATAGCACCCAGGTTTTTGACATGCTGTCGCTGCCGTTCTCAATGGGGCCGCTCATGTTGGCTGCATTTAGTGATAATCCGAAAACACAGGACGGCTTTGCAATTCCCGATACACAGATGCAGCGTATTTTGTCCAGTGGGATTGATGTGTTTCACCCTGCGATGGGGGTCGGGGTCGATGATGCCGCGACTTTCATTGCGCGGACCAATGCGCTGGCCAGTGAACACCCGGACAAGCTCCGGCGCATCGATTCCATGGACGACCTGGACACGCTGAAAAAAGGCGAACGGGTTGGCTATATTGTTGGCATTCAAAATGCTGATCATTTCCGCACGCCGGACGATGTTAACCAATTTTACCATCTGGGTCAGCGGGTCAGCCAGCTTACCTATAATAGCCGGAACCTGATTGGGACAGGCTCCACAGACCGCAGCGATGGCGGCCTTAGCAGTTTCGGCGTAAGCATTATTGAACGCATGAATGAAGTGGGCATGGCGGTTGATGTGTCGCACTGCGGCGACCGCACAACCCTTGACGCGTTTGACGTGTCCAAAAAGCCTGTGCTGATCACTCATTCAAATGTGCGCAAGCTGGCGGGCGGGCATGTGCGCTGCAAGCCCGATGATGCAATTATTGCGATGGGCCGGGCAGGCAGCGTGATGGGCATCACCGGCGTGCGCCAGTTTGTCAGCGACAAAGAGCCAACAGGCATCGCCCAGGTGATTGATCATGTTGATTACATCGCCAAATTGGCTGGTATTGAGCATGTGGGCGTTGGCTCAGACATGGACCTGGATGGTTACGATGATATTCCTGAACCAGCCTACAGCGCTCTGAAGTCTGGCTATGACGCACGATACAAATTCCGCGATAAAATCGATGCCGACGACTTTAACCATCCAAAACGCGTGTTTGATCTGGTCGATGGCCTGATTGGCCGCGGGTATACCGATGCGCATATTCGTATGGTGCTCGGCGATAATTTCAAGCGTGTTCTCGGCGAAATTTGGACAGTTTGATTAGCGCCAACTCATGACGACTGAGTTACAGTAACCATCAATTAAAGGGCTGGATCATGAAACATTTTGTTTTGCTTGTATTAACGATCTTTGTGTTGGCTTTGCCAGTGGGTGCCACCACACTGCCAGATGATTTTGACGTGATGATTATCGCCGATATGAAGAAATGGCAGGCACCGGGCCTTGGATTGGCGATTGTGAAAGACGGTAAAACGGTTCTTGCAAAAGGCTATGGAGTTAGATCGATTGAGACGAATGAGCCGATAAACGCGGACACGGTTTTTCAGGCAGGTTCGACAACAAAAGCGTTTGCCTCGATGGCGGTTGCCATGCTGGTGGATGAGGGACTGTTGTCATGGGATGACCCCATCATCAAACATATCCCTGAATTTCGGATGAAAGACAAATATGTGCAAAACAATCTCACGCTGAGGGATGCTTTCAGCCATAACAGCGGCGTGTCGTTCCTCAGCAATGTCAACATGTTCTTAAGTAAAAGCCTGGACAGCGCGTGGGCCATGATGGACGTGAACGGACAGCAGTCCAGTTTTCGCAGGAAATGGGATTATAATAATACGATCTTCGCGCTTTCCGGTCGGGTTATCGAGCGGGTAACGGGTAAATCTTTTCACCAGTTCGTTCGCGAACGCATCCTTGGCCCGCTTGGCATGAATAACAGTTTGCTACTGGACGCGGAAGTTGCAGGCGCGCAAAACCGGGCGGAAGCGCACCAGCATCTGGACGGCACAGATTACCTGATCACCTATCCTTACATTGAATATAGCCAAGCGGCAGGCATGTTGAACTCAACGCCGAATGATATGGCAAAATGGATGACCTTCCTGACAGCAGGCGGTAAGTGGCAGGGCAAACAATTGGTGTCAGAGGCGAACGTACGCGAAATGCTGTCGCCGCAAATGCTGCTGAAACCGGAAAATATTTATCCGGCCGCCGCTAGCTATGAGCATGATTATTATGCCTACGGCCTTGCGTGGTTCGTTCATGATTACATGGGCAAGAAAGTGGCTATGCACACCGGCAGCATCAATGGTATGTCTGCAATTATCGGCCTAATTCCTGAGCAGAATATCGGTGTTTATGTTTTCATCAACAGTGACCATATCGAATATAGGCATGCGTTGATGTATAAAGTGTTTGATATGTTGCTGGGTAACGCTGGCACGGACTGGTCTGAAAAATTATACGCCGTCTATCATCCGGACGCCAAGCCAGTGCCAGCAGTGTCGGCAGTTGCAGCAGTGGCAGACAAGCCGGAGCATCCTGATGTTGCGAATTCAGCTCTTGTCGGCACTTATGATCTGGAAGGCAGCTACCCACTCATCATTCGAGAAACCAACGGGAAATTGATCGCTACTCTCGGCGTGGGGCAAACAGAGTTGGTGCACCAGTCTGACAATAGTTTCCTGCTTGTCGATCCAGAGAACCGCCATCTTCCCGTCACCACTGTTTTGGGCATTAGCCTGAACAGCGACGGCAGGGTGTTCAAAGTGTCGCTGGGCAGACTGCCATTTGTGCGGCGGAATTGAGCGAGTTATTCCCGACGCGTCTTCTTCGACTTTATACCCTCTCATTGAGAGTAAGGTGATCCCGGACAGCATTGTCTACAGTGATTGCTGGCGTGGGTATAATGTATTGGACGTTAGCGAGTTAAAAAACTTTCGTATCAACCACTCAAAGCTGTTTGCGGACAAACATAATCATATCAACGGTATTGTGAACTTCTGGAATCAGGCCAA
>JAJFIT010000140.1 GCA_021774775.1 Alphaproteobacteria bacterium
AAATCCATTTCTGACCGGCGTGGAGGGATGTCCTTGAGAATATCAATGTTGCGTTCATATAAAATTCCCCAACCGTTGGTTAACCGCTTCAGCGTTCGGTATGCACCGATTTGCAGTGCCCAGCCCTCGGGCTCCAGCAGGGGAGGCACGTCGCCCGGTTTATAGTTGGCTGGCGTAATTTTCTTCACAGAGGCGAGTTTTTTAGGCTCTGGTCTCCCGGGGACTGCAGCTAAAAGGGGTGCCGGTTTTTTGGCAACCATGCGCCGGGCGGCCATTTGGCGGTCTTTGCTTTCCTCCAGCGACAGGTTGGCAACCTTTGATTTGGTCCATTCAGGATCGATTGTACCAGTCACCAGCGCCTGCATGCGTTCGGCTTGGCCGAGGCTGGCCAGCGATCGATAAAAGGTGAAGGTTTCATAGACGCTGGTGGCGTCAAGGTCCAGCCGGGCTACCTGAAAGGCGCGGTCTTCCTGGCCGTCCAGCAGATAAGCCATTGCCAAATTTTGGCGGTCACGGGCCTGCGCCGCGCCGCCGCGCAGCAAGGGTTCCAGAATATCAATTGCCGCACCTGGGCTGCCCGATGCGGCCAGCACCAACGCTTTATTCGATAGGCTTGATCGGTCATTGGTACCTTGCAGCGTTTGCAAGGCCTCGAAAATTTTTCCGGTTGCGGCAAGCGCAATAGCTTTACCCGACTTGGGCCGTGGGTCACCGGGTAATAGGGTGGCTGCCCGGGAAAAGCCGTCCAGTGCCGCGCTGAAGTTCCCCAGTGCAAGCGCCGCCTTACCGTAACTGTAATAAGTTGTGCCAGACAACCTATTTGGCTGATCAGCGATCAGGCCACTTAGAATTCGGTATGCGGCCTCCAGATTACCCATGGCCAGCAGGCTGTCGGACAGGCCGGTCAGTGCCTGGGGGGAGCGGGTGGTTGCCGCTGCATGGCGGAACAGCGGAATGGCGCCTTCATGGTCGCCTTTGGCCGCCAATTCCCGCGCGATCGTCAGCAGGCCGCCGGGCTTTGCCGCTGCGGGTGATGCCTGTGCAACAGCCACTTCCTGGGGCACCGCATTTGCGTAACTGCACGCAGCCAGTAAAATGCCGCCGCAACTTGCAACAAGGGGTTTAAACGCACGTAAAATTGCCATGATCTCGCCTGAATGTTTGCCAGTGTGTTTGCCAGTGTGTTTGGTAATGAGCTTCCATCATTAGGTTTTCGGGGTTCTTTTGAACGTTTGGAGTTTTGCCTGTAGTATCGAATCCCGTTAGTATCGAATTTCTGTAATATCGAATCGAAGAATAGGCGTTAGGCGTGAAAGAAGATTTAAATTAACCGCTGCTTTTTATGCGACTTTGGGTCTAATTTTAACGAGTTTGGTTCTGAAATAGGCCAGTTTGGTTCTGAATCGGGGCGGTTTGGTTCTGAATCGGGCCAGTTTGGTTCTGGTTTTTGCGAGTTTGCTTCATGAAATTGACTGATAAATGGATATTTTGGGCATTTCTGGCAGTTTTCCTGCCGGCCGGTGCTACCATCAGTGCGGCCACCAGTGCGGCCACCCAGGTGCAGGACCCGCCGTCCTCCAGTGCCGATGACCGAGTGATCGAAGACGCCCTTGATGCCCTGCGCAATCAGGAATTTGAAAAGGGTCTGGGCTTGCTGCAAGGGCTTGCTGATCAGGCAAACCCTGAGGCTTTGTTTCACCTCGCGGAAATAAAGCGGCTGGGCATCGGCGGTGAAAAATCAGTGCCGACAGCTATAATGTATTACCGCTTGGCTGGAAAAATGGGTAATGCAAAAGCTGCAATGAAATTGGCCAATATTCTTTATTTTGACGGCGGGGGAACCCCCACCGAAATTTCCGAGGCTTTGGCAGTTTGGCAGACATATGCCCTGCAGGACAACGCCGAGGCCCTCTATCTGCTGGGGCTTATTTACTGGAACGGTGAAAATGGCCGCACGCCAGACCCACTAAGGGGTTACGGCCTGGTGTGGCGCGCCGCCGAGAGCGGGTATAACGACGCAGTTCAGTCGGAACTGACCATGCGGGCGCAGTTGCCGGGTGATGCCCGCGCCGCTGGGCAGGCCTACGGTGAACGCCTCGCCGAGCTTGGCTTTACCGATGAGCTGATTGGCATGAATTTGTTGGTTGAAGGTTGGCAGCCTGACGAAAAAAAAGCCGCCGAAAAACCCGACGACTGGACAACGGTGTGGCGTCTCGAGGTGGGCTTTGCCATGCGCGAGGAAGATGCCAATACTATGATGGCCCAGATCAAGCGAGACCACGGCGAAATCATTGTCGGGCTCTTCGGTGAAGTGGTTGAAGCCCCAAACCGCGTCGGGCGTTACCGTCTATTGTTTGGGCCGATCAAGGGCCTGCACTCGGCGGTCAACCTGTGTGTCAGCCTGAAACGCGGCGGGTTTGATTGTTTCGCCAAACCGCCGGATTAAGAAGCATTGACAGTGTGATTGAAACCGGCAAGTTGCGCGGGGACGGCAGTACAACCCAGCCCCCGCGCGCACGAAACCGGCACTAAAATGCCGACAAGGATTTCAGTCTCCGGTCTCGCCCCAGCCCAGAGTTTCGGGACCTTTTGTTCCGGGGCCTTGGGCAGTGAAATTGGCGATTCTCCATTAGGCATGGGCTGAAACTTCCCCCCGCATTGCCGCTTAACAGGCGGCACCTTCTTGGCGTATGGCCACAAAACAACGAGCCGTTCAGCGCCGACACATGCATTCGCCGGAAGCGTAGGCCTTGTCCAGATAGTCGCTAACCGCTTGCTCCAGCAGTGCTTGCTGGCTTTGGCCGTTACGCACCGCCAGCAGCCGCAGGTCCTTGTCCATGGCCGCACTTATGCGCAGCGACTTTTTTTTGGTTTTTTTGCCGGTTGCAGTTTTCTGAACATCTGGTGCTGTCTGGCTGCCTTGTGGTCGTTTGTCCGTGTCGGCGAATCGTCTGGTTCTGCTAACAGCTGGCGTACTTACCGGCACCAAAATCGGCGGTTTTACCGCTGGTTGAGCTGCCCCCTTGGGTGCAAGCAGGGATGCATTAAGCGAGGCCATTGCGACGGTGGGTTTTTGGGCCATGCTGGACTTTTGGGCCATGTCGGTCTCCTGGGTATTGTCTGGGGTTGTCTGGGATTGATACGGTTTCGTAACGAATTATAGCGCTGCCGGATGCACCGCTGCGCCCACCGGGCCTTGCGGTCGGTTGCCGAACCCGGCGCGGCTTGTCGGCAGGCTTTTGAACTGGGCTTTCACTGGAAGGCGTTTGATCCGCTCGGCGATATAGGCCCACAGGCTCTCAACCTCTGTGGCTGACCGCCCGCTTGGGTTAGCCTCCATAACCGTGCGTCCGTCAATCATGCTGGCGGCGAAATCCTGCCGGTTATGCAGGATGGTCGGGGCCACGGTGCCGTGCTGCGACAGGGCTATTGCCGCTTCGCCGGTCAGGCGCGCCCGGGCGGTGGCACCGTTGACCACAAACACCAGTGGCTTACCGGCACGCTCCACCAGTTCAACGGTTTTACCGGCAGCGCGCAGGTCATGCGGGCTTGGCCGGGTCGGAATAATCACCAGATCAGATTTCACCACCACCGTTTGAATGGCACCGGTAATCGCTGGCGGCGTGTCAATAAACACGGTGCGAAACCCCTGTTCGCGCAAGCCCGCCAAATCCGCATCCAGGGTGGCCATGGTGGCCTGGGCAAAGGCCGGGTCGTCGGCCTCACGCTCGTTCCACCAATCCGACAGGCTGCCCTGCGGGTCGGTGTCTACCAGCGCCACGGGCCCGCCGGATTGGCGCGCCGCTTCCACCGCCAGGTGGCCGGTGATTGTTGTTTTTCCTGAGCCGCCTTTTTGCGACGAAACTGCGATAATACGCATGCCTGATCTCCACTATCCGTTTCGGATATTTGCGCGCGCGCCGTTAGGCTGCGCCTGGGTTGCCTGAACCGGTCATGGTGGGTGAAGGACATGAAAATCTGTTTAAGAACAAAAGCCAATTTTGTGATAACACACCGAAAATAAACCTCAATTCTGATTACAATTTTACCAGAATCCGCATAGACATCGCCCACCGACCTTTCTAAGTTGGATCCATGCGGTACCTAATGATCCATGATGCCTTCCCCGGCCAGTTTATCCATCTGTTCCGGCACCTGCACCGGGCGGGCGGTAACGAGATAGTTGCTGCCAGCCGCAAGGGGTCAACGATTGACTTGCCGATCAAGCAAATTGTTTATGATGTTCCGGCAGTTGAGGGCGAGGCACAGCCGCAAGGCACAGCAGCGGCTATCGCGCTTGGCCATGACTTATATAGCAAACTGAAACCACTGGCCGACGATGGCTGGCAACCGGATTGCATCCTTACCCATGCGTCCCGCGGGGCTTCCTATTTTATCCGGGAGCTGTTCCCGAAGGCGCGCATCACGACCCTTCTTGAATGGTATTACCGCGACCCCGCCGTTGGGTCAGTGCGGGATGCCCGTGCCTTTTACCGCGCCTGCGCCAGCAACTGTGCGTTAAACGCGGTCATTGCGCGGGATTTTGATCAGGCCGATGCGGTCTACGCAGCGACGCAGTTTCAAAAAGGTCAGTTCCCTGCGCGCTGGCAAGCCGCAATAGATGTTTGCCATGAAGGAATCGATACCAATTTATACAGCGCCAATCATGACGCCACGCTGACCGTGGGCGACACGGTTTTTGACCGCGAGATGGAGATCATCACCTACGCCGCCCGCGGCATGGAAAAGTCTCGCGGGTTTCCCCAGTTTATGCTGGCCATCGCCGAAGTGCAGAAACAGCGACCTGACCTACATGTGATCATCGCTGCCAAGGACCGTATTTGTTACGATCCGGGTGGACGCGGTAAAAAGGGGTACAAAAAATGGGCGGAGCAAACCGCCGGTTATGACCCAGCCCGCACTCATTTTGTTGGTTTGCTGCCAGAACGTGAGTTTGCGCGCATGCTGCAGATATCACGGCTGCATGTTTATCTGTCGATCCCCTTTGTGCTGTCGTGGTCGTGCCTGAATGCCATGGCTGCCGGTGTGCCGGTATTGGCGAGCGATAACGACCCGGTGCGTGAGGTGATCACCGACGGCGTGGGTGGCTTGCTGGTTGACCCCAACAATGTCGCAGCGATCAGTGAGCGAATTGTTGAAATGCTGGATGACCAAAAGCTGTGTTCAAAGCTGGCTACCAATGCGCGCCAATCTATTCTGGACCGGTTTGAACTGGCGGTTTGTCTCAAACGGCAGCTTGACTTCATCCACGGATAGAATTTTTATGTATGTATTTAGTTTCCTTAGATGCTTGAGGTACACCAAAAACGTTGCCTAAATGGCACGAGAAATGAA
>JAJFIT010000015.1 GCA_021774775.1 Alphaproteobacteria bacterium
TTGATGGTGATAGAGGTGAAATAGAAAAAGGCGCTCGTCGGTTTTCCTCTATCCAATTTCAATCAAACTTTCTGCTGGCTGGTAAAACATTCGCTTCAAACATGCCTCAAAAAACGGAATATTCACAGCGCGATTTATTTCTGCCGGATGCTCAAAATTTGGAACCGTATTGATCTCAATCAACTTGACATCGCCCCCATTCAACAGCATCGCATCAATGCCCAACATAAGGTAAATATCATCGCTAGTGGCTTGCCTGCTCTCGTCCAAAACAGGCAACAGTGCCGTAATCGCAGCGGCAAACGAAGTTCTATATCGCCAATAATTCACATGTGAAGACAGCGGTGCCATATCCATCTGGCTGTTCTTCCTCCCATATCCTTTGTGATCGACCTGGACCCTGTAGCTCTTACTATTGACGCTGTATTTTTCTTTATGGATCAGCATGAACCCTTCTTTGAAAAGAAAAACACGCTTTGCCCAAAGGAAGACATATATCCGGCAGGTAAATTTACGCCCGTCCAGCAGTGCCAAATTGGTCACCCCTGCCTGAATAATTTCATTCGGCTCCATTGTAACAGTATGAAGTTCGGCATCGCTAACGCACCGTATCCCTTGGCCACCCGTTCCGCGGCAATCCTTAATAAACCAGATAGGGTAACGTCCTCGCTCGCAATTTATTGCACCACTCAACGTCAAAAACGTCGGCGGGAAGACATCCCTCACGTTGTGCGTGTCAAGGGCTTGTGCCAGTTTTGCCTTATCCGCCAGACGACAAGGCTCCGGCCCCACCATTAAGCCTCGAATAACCCTGTCGAACTCCTGTTCCAGCTGGATAATTTCTTCACGAACATCTCCTGTCAAATGGCAAAAACAAACAGTTTTTGACGCCAGCGCCGGCTGAATTGACAAGGCAGTATTATCAATCGCTGATTGAAAATTATCTCTTGCGCGCTCTGTACGCAGCTCTAACACGTGAGCATTCCCCTTGGCGGCAACAAATAGTTCCACCAAAAATTAACCCACCCCTCGGGTACCAGTAAAACAAAAAAAGGCCCAGATTAACCAGGCCTTTTCTTCAATATGTGCTCAGTTCCTTAATATGATTTCCCGCCTTCGTTGGCATCGCCGTATGGCACCCAGATGTTTTTCACTTCCGACCCACGTTCCATCATCGTGCGGGCGGCAAACTGAACATTGCTGGTAAAGTCGTAGACCTTGCCATAGTTGAGCCATGTGCGCTTCATGTTTTCCGCCGCCTCGCGCTCTACAACAGCACAGCCGTCACGGCTGCCGAAATACCACATGCCGTCCACACCGTAATGTTTGCACAGGGGCGCGGCCATTGCGTCGCGCTCGCCGGTAACGATGTTCACCACACCGCCCGGAACGTCGGACGTTTCCAGAATCTGGTAAAAGTCTGTCGCCAGCAGCGGATAACGCTCGGACGGAATAACCACTGTGGTGTTGCCTGCCGCAATCGCAAAGGCAGTTAACGTTACGAATGCCAACAACGGTGCTTCGTCGGGGCAAACAACCGCCAGTGTTCCAACAGCTTCGTTCATCGCCAACGCGACACCGCGGATTGGCGGCGCATGCACAGCACCGTCATGCTTGTCAGCCATTGCTGCGGCGGCGAACAAGCGTTCAACCGACAGTTCAACTTCGCGCGCAGCCGCTTTGGCCGACGCGCCGATCAACTCAACAAGGCGTTTTTCAAACTCTGCGGCGCGGTAGCCCAGATTTTCTGCCACATAATAAAGGATTTGCGCCTTGCTATGACCGTTAACTTTCGCCCAGCCCTGCGCCTTGGTCGCGGCTTCAACCGCATTGCGGATATCCTTGTAATTACCCGCGCCAACAAGGCCGGCAAAGGCACCCTTGTGGGTGGCAATGGCTGTGGAATCGCCGCCGTCAGGCCGGGCCTGCTTGCCGCCGATATACATTTTGGCTGTTTGGTCCACGCCAGGCATCCCGGTACCCGATTTGGGAACAGCAATATGCGCCGGTGCTTTGATAGCCGAATATTCTTTCAGCGTTTTCTCAAACTTGGGCTTCAGATAAGCCAGCATGCCCTCACGGCCACCTTCTCGACCAAAGCCACTTTCGCGGTAACCGCCAAAACCAACAGCCGCGTCAAACATGTTGGTGCCATTAATCCAGATAACCCCAGCCTTCAGCGCCGGTGCCACCTCAAGCGCTCGGCTGATGCTTTCAGACCAGATGGTCCCAGCAAGGCCGTAGCGCGTGTTATTGGCCAGGCCAACTGCCTCGCTCTGCGTTCGGAATGTCATCGCAGTCAAGACAGGGCCGAACACTTCTTCCTTAAACAGGGTATTGTCGGTGCCAACACCGGTCACCAGCGTTGGCGGAAAGAAAGAACCTGTGTCAGGCATCGGTGCACTGCACTGGAAAATCTCAGCGCCTTCGTCCACACCCTGCTGGATCAGCGCTTCAATACGTTTTTTCTGGATGTCATCAACCACTGCGCCCACGTCAATGCATTTATCGAGACAATCACCAATACGCAGGTTGCCCATTCGGGTTTTCAACTTGGCGAAAAAGACATCAGCGATGCCTTCCTGCACCAGCAGGCGCGAGCCCGCGCAGCAAACTTCACCCTGATTGAACCAAATGGCATCAACAATGCCTTCAACCGCCCCGTCCAGATCAGCATCTTCAAACACGATGAAAGGGGATTTGCCGCCCAGTTCAAGCGTTAGTTTTTTGCCGGACCCCGCGATCGAGCGCCGGATCATTTTGCCCACACCGGTTGAGCCGGTGAAAGCAACCTTGTCCACATCAGCGTCCACAACCATCGCGCCCACATCGCCCTTTCCGGTCACGATATTAACCACGCCTTTGGGCAGGCCCGCTTCCTGACACAGTTCCGCGAACATCAACGCTGTCAGCGAGGTAAAGTCAGCCGGTTTCATCACTACTGTGTTGCCCGCAGCCAGCGCAGGTGCAATTTTCCAGGCCATCATCAGCATGGGAAAATTCCACGGGATCACCTGGCCTGCAACACCCAGGGCCTCATGATCAGGGAACTCGTCTTCCAGCAGCTGCGCCCATCCGGCGTGATGGTAAAAATGGCGTGCGACCAAGGGAATATCAATGTCCCGGCTTTCGCGGATTGGCTTGCCGTTATCCAGCGATTCCAGAACCGAAAGAATGCGCGAATGTTTTTGCACCAACCGCGCCAATGCATACAAATAGCGCGCCCGGGCGTGGCCACCGATTTTCTCCCACTTACCCTGCGCCGTTCGCGCAGCGGTAACCGCAGCGTCAACATCTTCCTGACGAGCAGATGTAAGCGTCGCCAACTTTTCACCGGTTGACGGCGAATAGGTGTCGATCTCGTCGGCGCCCTCAGGGGTTATCCACTCGCCGCCCACGAACAGGCCAAACTTGCCGCCGTGGTCCGCCAACCATTTATCTACATTGGCGCGGCTTTCAAGGGCGGGGCCATAATCCATCGATTCAAACTTTTCACTAACGCTCATGATAGCCCCCTAACCCATCGGATGCCGGTACGCCGCCGAATAGGCACCGGTGGCATGATACTCTAATTGTCGTTCCAGGTCGCCCAGTAAACTGGATGCGCCGAACCGGAACAGTTCCGGCTCCAGCCAGGCACGGCCAAGCTCTTCTTTCACCAGCGCCAGATACAAAACGGCCTCTTTGGCGGCCTTGATACCGCCCGCCGGTTTGTAGCCAATTTTCTGGCCGGTTTTTTCGTAAAAATCGCGAATTTGCCGCATCATCACCAGCGACACCGGCAGGGTGGCGTTCACGCCCTCCATACCGGTTGAGGTTTTGATAAAGTCAGAGCCGGCCATCATCGCCGTCATCGACGCCTTACCAACCTGAGTAAGGTTGCCGTGCTCGCCAGTGGCCAAAATGGTTTTCATCAACGCGGGACCGCAGGCTTCCTTGAAGGCTTTTACTTCATCATACAGTGCTTGCCAGTTACCGGTCAGAACGTGGGAACGCGTCACCACAATATCGATCTCGCCCGCACCCGCTGCAACCGAACGGCGAATTTCTTCAAGACGTGTCTCAATCGGCGCAAGCCCGGCCGGAAAGCCAGTTGAAACCGCCGCAACCGGCACGCCCGAACCCTGAAGGGCGGCAACAGCGGTTTCCACCATTTCATGGTACACGCATACTGCGCCTGTGGTCAGCCGCATGTCACCAAGACCGAAAGCCTCAAGAATATCACGCCTTACCGGACTACGCGCTTTCAGGCACAAACGCCGAACCCGGCCTTCAGTGTCATCCCCTGCAAGCGTGGTAAGATCAATGCAACTGATCGCTTTCAGCATAAAGGCGATCTGGCTGTCCTTTTTGACAGCGCGCCTGCCGCCCAGCGATCCGGTGCGGCGCTCAACAGCACTTTTGTTGACACGGATACCCTCCAGCCAATCGGCATGAAAGGTTGTTCCTTGATTTATCAGTGTTTCGGTCACGGTCTTCGTCCTGAAAAACAGCTAGGATTAACTCACTATCCGGTGCTTAAACCCCAATATTGACCATTTGGTCAAGAATTGTTTTACGCGCTTGTTTCCTTGTTGGTCAAGTGAAAGCCAAAAAGCATCAAGCCTGCAATAACATACCCCGCCGCAAGCCGGTGCACCAGTAGCTCTGACCCGCCCAGATCCGGCAATGCCCACGGCAAATACATGCCTGAACTGTCCAGCACGGAATGAATGATGCCAAACTCTGTAAAGATTGCCGCCGCGAAGGCGGCACCGGCCGCGCGAACCATTTTACGGTCCATCACCCAAACCAAGAGCGCAGCCCAAAGAAGACTGGTTAAAATATAGCCGCGCGACATGGCCCCCAAAAGCGCATAGCTTGCCGCCCAATCCGCTGGCAGTGCCATCTGCGCCTTGCTACCAATAAGGCCGTATAGACCAGACACTTTAGTATAAGTGTAATTAAGAATGGCTGGAACAATCGCGAACAACAGCGCGGGTGCATGCCGCACACTGCCACCGGAAAAGGCAAGCCGCATAATATCGCTTGCCACCACCACCAAAATAGGTTTCAAAACCGCCGCCGGTATAATCATGGACGCCACTTCGACGGCACCGATGAAACCGATGACAGTCATCGCACCAGCAGCACCCAATGCATAATTGGTTTTCGCGCCCATGCGTTTGTATGTAGCGTGACCAAAATAAGGGGTTGTTTGAACCACGCCGCCAAACAGAGCGCCCACAGCCGTCGCCGCAGAATCCAGCCGAACAACAACAGCGGGGTTATAGTCGTCCCCGATCACCTTGGCCCCGGCCACGACATTAACCGCGCTGGCAGCAATCAATAGTGCGAAGGGAATGATGATGCCAATATAATTGGTAACCGGCCCGAACAGGGCAAAAATTCCCTCGACAGTCGGCATTGGAATTGCCGGTGACAGCTCCGGGATCGGTTGAAACACATATCCGGCTCCGGCCTCGAAATAGGCAAGGACATAATACATGATGGTCCCGGCGAGGATCGCCAGCACAGCCCCAGGCGTGTTGAAGGGTAACTTGTGCCCTGCAATCAAGGCAAAGGCCATTATAACCAGCGCCAGAATACCCACTTCGGGCAAGTCAAAAACACCGTAAATGGCCTCGGCGCCCAACCACACTGTCGCGATACCAGCCATCGCACCAATCAGGGCCATCTGCGGCAGCTCGTGTTGCATCGCCCGACCAAAAAAGGACAGGATGAATTTAAACGCCGCCATCCAAAGTGTGGCCGCCATACCGATAATCCATGCCTGCGTTGCAGCCTCAGCCGAGCCCAGGGCATCAACTCCCAGACTGTAAGCGGGCCCAACGACAAAAAAGGCCATGCCGAACGTGGTTGGCAGGTCGAGCCCCAGGGGAATACTGGTTAGTTGGTCGTTCCCGGTTTCCCGGATTGTTTTTCTTGCCAACCAATTGAACGCCAAATTGCCTGCAAGAATACCGGCAACGGCACCGGGAATGATTTTGCCAAAAATCACGTCACCCGGAAAGCCAAAAGCACCCATTAGAACACCAGCGAGCACGAACATATTCACCACCACATCGAGGAAAAATGCGAAGCCTGCGTTAATATCCGAAACCAGCTGTGAAGACGCCTGTGCGCCGCCGCCCAAAACCCCGGTTGTGCCGGGTTGATTTGGCGTATCTAATTCTGGCGTATTTGCCATGGATATTTCCCCTTTTGCATTCGCATGTTGCGTTGTTTAGTGCGCACGCTGATAACCCCCAGGGCACCTCGGCTTACTGTATTGGTTTAATTGAAAGAATTTCGTTTCCGCACCGGAATTTTCAGCAATGCTTCAAACGTTCTGAACCGTCGTTCCAGCTCCCATTGCAGCCTCGCCTTTTCACTGCCATCCAAAAACTGCCCGCAGGCCTGACCAGCTTGCTTTGCAGCCTTTAGGTCAGCCTGACAGTCATCCGAGGTCCACAGGCTTTCACCGTCCAGGAAGCTGTAGGTAAGCGAGTTACGCGATACATGCCGCAGCTCAAAATAAGGAACACGGTAGGTTTTCGCCAACCGGATATATTCATGGGTCAGGTCAATGCGCGATACACCCTCATCATCGGTGCTGATGGTATAGGGTACATCCAGATCACGGTAGACCGTAAGCGGATGGTCACTGCCCTCAACGCCCAAAATCACAGCATTGCTGGTCAGATTAATCTCGACCAAAATATCGTCCTCAACCATCTTTTTCAAAAGCTGTTCGCTGTTGTCTTCAAAGGTGATGGCCACGCCGTGACCAATGCGTTTAGCGTGACCAATCTCAATGGCTTCGCGTATGTGAAATTTTAACTGCTTGGGGCGCACAAGACCGAGCGTCAGCTCGCCTGCATGCAGGCTGATATTCTGCGGGCCTCGTGTGGTATATAAATGGTCAATCATCCGCATATGCAGGCTGTAATCGCGCAGGGCACGAAAGCCATCTTCCGGCGCCACCAGGTTAAGCCCAACAACCTCTGAAGCTTTCTCCATAACGGACCAGCCAAGAATGATTTGTGCATACACCATAGCGGGTTCAAACTCACGGATCACCTGATGCAGAAAGCGGATCTCCACGTCACAGCCCGCTTTTGGTGTGCCCGCTTCGCAGCCCAACAGTTCAGATTTCTTCTGCTCGGCATAGGCAAGCTGCAGTTGAATTTTTTGAGTAAGCTCTCCCAGTGCTGCACCAAACTGGCCGCCCATCAGCGTCTGGTAATCATCAGACACGTTGCCGGTCATTTTCACGCCTGCGATCAACGGAAATAACTCTGGCAAAACTATTGTCTCCATCAACTCCAGATAAAGAATATTCTGTTTGTCCGCCCGCTCGGCGACCGCCGCCAACTGGTCACCCAACCGCTCAGGCTTTGCGCTTATCCGTCCAAAAGTACCAAAAAACTGATTATGACCCGACCACCCGTTGGTCGGCACATAACTGCGGGTGCTGAGGCCGTTTATCAACTGAACACGCATACTTTCATCTGCCTGCGCAGCGGCGGCGTCTATCCAGCCACTATCTTCACAGGTAGCTTCTTCGCGGAACACCAAGGCGATCTGGATCATGTCAGCGCACAATCCGTCCTCTGCGGCCCACTCCAGCCAGCTTTCAGCGTAAATAGCGCCGCGTAAGTGGTTGTGAATATCTCCGCCCTTGGGCATCGCTTCAAATGCCTGGCGCGACCGGCCATTGGCCATATGCCAATACAGAGCGTCACCAGCAACTCGCGCCATTTTGTCCTCATTCTGGCCCCAAACATCAATTGTGGCAAAAAGCGAAAAAAAAGCTGCCGTTAGGACTATAAGAAAACGCATGAAAATCTCCCCGCAGGCTTGCGTTCAGGTCCGCACTTTTCTACGGTCGCAAAAATCAATTGTGACATCGGCGCTTCGGTCATTGAAATTATCTCTCCCGACATAAGCCTAACCGAGCCAAAACAAAAAGAACATAGGGCAATTCAACAATGGCCAAGCTGTATTTCTATTATTCCGCCATGAATGCTGGCAAGTCGACAACGTTGCTGCAATCCAGCTTCAACTACCAGGAGCGCGGCATGGAAACCATGTTGTTCACCGCTTCAATTGATAACCGCATGGGCCAAGGCACCATATCATCCAGAATTGGTATTAAAGTAGACGCCACTTTGTTTGAACAGTCAGTTGACCTGCGAGAAAAGGTGGAAGAAGAGCTGAAAAATCGAAAAATAGACTGTGTTTTGATCGATGAAGCACAGTTTTTAAGCCGCGATCATGTTTTCCAGCTGGCAACCGTGGCTGACGAACTGAGCATACCGGTTCTGTGCTATGGCCTTCGCACCGATTTTCAGGCCAACCTGTTTACCGGCAGCCAGTGGCTGCTGGCAATTGCCGATGAAATACAGGAATTGAAAACCATTTGCCCCTGCGGCAGCAAGGCGACAATGAATTTACGCATCGACGAACAGGGCAATGCCGTAAAAATCGGTGCATCAATCGAGATCGGCGGCAACGACCGCTATATCGCCTTGTGTCGCAGACATTTTATGGAAAAGCTGGCTGCCGTATCATAACCTACCAAGACCGAATCATCGACGCTTTCGGCGCGGCCAGAAACGAAAATACAGCAAAATAACCCCAGTAAGCACGAACAGGGTGGCGGTCAGCGTGGTGATGATCAACAGCGGATTATTGAAGTCCTCGCGGTCTTCATAATCCATAATATGAAGCATCCAGAAAAAATCGAACACGCGCCAATAATCATTGCGACGTGCGAGCACCTGTCCAGTGTCCGGCGAGACATAAATCCGGGTGCCGTCGGGATCGTCTAACAAAATTTGCCAAACCGGCAAGGCGCGGCGAAAATCCCCCGGCTCTTCGGTCAATAATTTACTGGAGACGACCGCAATCTCAGCATTCATGTCCACGTCCGTGCGGTACCGGAAATCCGAAAGAGCAACCTTTTCCGCGACCTCCGTACCTATGGGCGATAATAGTTCTCCAGTCGTGCCATTATAAATCTGGTCTGCTCCCTCCGCGCGCGACAGCTGAACAACCATCGTGCCTGCAACCTCGCGCACAGAAACGTCATCCAGGTTTTCGGTATCAATTTTAGCCAAAAGGGCAGAAAGATCAGCAGCAGGCATCGAGGCCTTTTTGCCCTCAGCCATATTGACCTCACCGCGCACCAAATCCAACGGTATAACCGTCATCACCAGGCCGCCGACAAACCAGAAGATAATCTGCAGACCAACAAGAAGCCCCATCCAGTTATGAAGCGTTAGTGACGCTCGCCTAACCTTATTTTTTGAAATCATTCCCAAACCCCGTTTGTCCAATTGCTACAGCGTAGTACAAAAAAGGGCGCCCTTACGAGCGCCTGATTTTTAACTCGAAAACTTAGTTTATTCCGCCGCGTTATAGCCCAGCACTGATTTCAGCTCAAGGAAATCGTTAAACGCATGAGCGCCCCATTCCCGGCCATTGCCTGACTGTTTGTAACCACCAAAGGGTGCGCTCAGGTCGCCGTTCGCACCGTTGATATAAACCATGCCAGTTCGCATGCGTGCTGCCACACGGCGCGCGCGGTCCACGTCAGCGCTTTGCACTGCCCCGGACAAACCGTAGGGGCTGTCGTTAGCGATGCGCACTGCCTCATCTTCGTCCTTGTAGCCAATAATCGACAGCACCGGGCCAAATATTTCCTCGCGCGCAATGGTCATGTCGGGCGTGACACCCGCAAACACTGTTGGTTTAACAAAATAGCCCTTGTCCAGTCCCTCTGGCCGTCCCCGCCCGCCGGCAACAACGCGTGCACCTTCTTCGATACCTTTTTCGATCAACAGGCCGACTTTCTCAAACTGCTGCCCATTGGATATGGGGCCCATCTTGGTGTCCGGGCTTGCCGGGTCACCTGTTACAACGGTTGCTGCAGCTTTTGCCGCAATTGCCGCCGCCTCGTCCATTCGGCCCATGGGCACCAACATACGGGTGAGCGCCGTACAGGTTTGGCCGGTATTATTCATTACCGACAGTGTTTCACGTGTAACCGCCTTTTCAAAATCCGCATCATCCAGCAGAATATTGGCCGATTTTCCGCCGAGTTCCTGAGTTACCCGCTTGATAGTTTTGGCAGCATTGGCCTGAACCGCCGCCCCCATGCGCGTGGAGCCGGTGACCGAAACCATATCAACATCCGGGTGGCCGGAAATTGCTTCACCAACCGACATGCCTTCGCCGTACACAACATTATACACCCCGGCAGGCACATCTGCCGCGTCCATAATTTCGGTGAAAAGCTGACAGCTATACGGCGCTACTTCGCTAGGTTTCAGCACCATGGTACAGCCGGTGGCGATGGCCGGTGCGACCTTGCAAGCAATTTGGTTAATCGGCCAGTTCCACGGCGTAATCATGCCAACAACACCGATCGGCTCCTTGGCGACACGGGTAAGGCCGTTGTCTTCCTCAAAGGCAAAATTTTCGAGAATTTTACGTGCGGTTATCAAATGGCCAATACCAGACGGCGCGTGAGCTTTTTGCGCCAAAAAGGCGGGCGCGCCCATCTCCAGGGTTATCACCTCAGCCATCTCGCCCATACGTTTTTTATACTCGGCAATAATGCGGTCCAGTATGGCGAGCCGCTCTTCGCGGCTGGTGGTTGAAAAACTCTCAAACGCCGCTTTGGCGGCCGCAACCGCAGCGTCAACATCAGCGCTATCACCCAGCGCCATTTTTCCGGAAACTTCCTCTGTTGCTGGATTAATCAGGTCACGAAAGTCGCCACCAGAAGGGGCAACCCAGCTGCCGTTTATATAGTGTTTGTCAAGTATGCGCATGTGCCGCCCCTTTAATACTGTCTTAACTGAGAATCATCGGTATTTTAGTATGTATGGTCACACCGCGCCACCTAATTACGGTGAGTGTTTCTATTTCGAATTGTCACCCATCAGCGACGACATCAGCTTGGGGAACATGCGCCGCCACAAATTCGGGAACCAGCGCTGCAACCGGTCAGCCATCCGCGCGTCGCTGCCAACCAGAATGCGGTAGCGAGATTTCGCAACGCCGTCCAGGATAATTTTCGCGGCTTGATCGGGGGTGGATTTCGCACCGTCCTTAAATCGTTCGGCCAGCTCATCCGCATCGATGTCACCATCAACATTTTTCTTGTGAATACCGTGCTTGATAATGTCGGTGTCAACACCACCGGGATGAACCGAATGCACCTGAACGCCGGTGTCCTGAAGTTCGTAAAACAACGACTCGTTAAAGCCCTTCACTGCATGTTTGGCAGCGCAGTAAGCGGCTTGACTGGGAACGCCGACAATGCCGAACAGGCTGGAAATATTGACGATATGGCCTTCGCCGCGTTCCAGCATTTTTGGCAGCACTGCTTTGGTGCCATGCACCACGCCCCAGAAATCAATGTCCATAACCCGTTCGAAATCAGAATAGTCCATATGGTCCACCAGATCAGAAAAGGAAATGCCCGCGTTGTTGAACATGCCGTCCACTGAGCCCAGCTTCTCCGTTGCCTCATCGACCGCCCGAAAAACATCTTCTTTGTCTGAAACATCCAGCACGCGCTCATGAACATTGGCCTGCATCTGGCGCAGTTCCTCACCCACCGCAGCGAGATTGTCGCTATTGATGTCGGTGATAAAAACTGCACAGCCTTTTTTTACCAATGCATGTGCGAGTGCACGACCAATGCCTGACCCTGCCCCGGTGATAAATGCTGTTTTCATAGAAAAGCCCTGATTGTTAAATGGTTACTGTGTGGCCCATTTGTCCTCGAAACGGGCAGCAATTTCGTCAATCGCGCGGCGCGCCTCAGGTACCATGGCGGCGCTCATATGCCAAACATGGTGCATTTTTGGCCAAATTTTAAGGTTCACGTCTCCGCCCGCCTTTTCAACACTGGCGGCCATCCTTTTGGAATCGTCCAATAATATCTCTTCACTGCCAACCTGCACCAGCATTGGCGGCAAGCCTTTGTGATCCGCAAATAACGGTGAGCACTGCGGGTCGTCGGCTGCCATATCGCCGTGATACAAAGGTGCGGCTTCGCCGATCCCGTTTGGACGCAGCATTACGTCCTTTTTACCATTAAATTTTATGCTCTCCCCAGAGCCAGTAAGATCGAGCCAGGGAGATATCAGCGCCAATGCCGCAGGCGGCGGGCGGCCGCTATCGCGGATGGCAACCGCCAACGATGCTGTAAGCCCCCCACCTGCACTGTCCCCCGACATTGTAATTGCTGCGTTTGGATTGGCCTCTCTAATCATATCGTATGCTGCTAACCCTTCATTGATCTGTGTTGGGCATTTGGCCATCGGCGCCAAAGTATAGTCGAATAAAAATACCCGCGCATTACAGGCCTTAGACAAACGCCATGCCAAATCATGGTAGAATCGGGGGGCACCCCAAACATAAGCACCGCCGTGGGAGTAGAAAATAATCCTGTCTTGCCGCACGCCCGGCTCCGCAACCCAGTCACCACGAACTTGATACCCACCAAACTCAATATCGACTGTTTCTATTTCAGTAGTTACAGGCGGCCTGGGAAACCGTTTTTCCACTTTTTTCATTATTTCCAAAAAGGCCGCACTGTCAGAACCAAGCCT